>CBDVAD010000050.1:0-13032 GCA_965371875.1 uncultured bacterium | reverse complement strand
GAGATGCCACACACTGCTTGCTGTTGACAGTTACTTCACCCTTTGCGTTTATAACCTGTCCGCCGAATCCCCTCATATACTCCATCCAGTCCTGAGCAACAGCCGGGCCCCTTGCTCCGTTGGATACAAGGCCGTACATGTTTTCATCTGGTCTGGAAAAGAACTCTGCAATATCACCCAGTTGGTCCATAGTCTCGGGAACAGCAAGTTCATAACCATATTTGCCTTTAAAAGCGGCTTTTTCACCGGCATCTTCAAACAGGTCTTTTCTATAGATCAGGCTGTTTGCATACCCGGATAAAGGATACCCTATCTGTTTTCCGTTCCAATCACCCATAACCCAGAGAACCTTAACAATATCATCGTAATCAATCTCTGCTTTATCTCTGGCTATCCATGAAGTCAGATCTTTTGTCCAGCCTTCCTGCTCAAACTGACCGGTCCAGACAATATCCATTGTTGCCAGATCGTATTGCGCTGATCCTGTTGCAAAGTCCTGAGTTATCTTCTGCATCAATTCCACATAGCCCAGAATATCAATTCTAACATCTGCTCCAGTCAGTTCCTTGAACTCCTGGCTCATTACCTTTGTATACCCGGCAAACTGATCAGCCATTACTGCAAAATGGAGAACAGCACCTTCATAGGGCAGAGCCTGTTCCACCACAGGAGCTTCAGTTTCCTGTGCCGGTTCCTTACTACCGCCGGCGAAGACCATCATACTAACAAGAAGCATGACTGAAACGAAAAAAACTACTTTACTCTTTCTCATATTACTCTCCTAAAATATTTTATACATCCGGGCCAGTTGGAGCTCAAATTATAGTAATTACACCAGATAGTATTTAAAAATTAATCGCAACCCGAAAAGTATCCGGATCCAATGATCTTTCCATAGCCTTTTGTGCATCTTCTATACCCCATTCTTCTGATAGAAAATCCTCCACATCTATTAAATTGCTGGAAAGCAGCCTTGATGCAGTATAAAAATCAATTGTTGCAGGGCTGTATGAACCTGTAATGACATATTCTCCATAATGAACCTTGTTTGGATCTATTGTTACAGGATCATTTGGATGGAAAGAACCATAATAAACAATGGTACCCATCTTCTTAAGAAACTTGAAAGCTCCTTCTGCAATAGATGATTTCGTAGCTGTAAAAAAGATATATTCCACACCTTCTCCATCAGTTAAATCTGAAATCGCCGATTCAGAATTATCGTTTACAGGGTCTATGACAAAATGGGCCCCTGCCTTTAAGGCAATCTCTCTTCTGTCTTCCCTTGGCTCGATCATAATAACCCTGCAGCCGCGCAGCAACGACAGCTTCATATGAAGCAGCCCCATAAGCCCTGCACCAATAACTACAACGGTTTCACCGAAATCAGGATTTACTCTTCTTACACTATGAACACAACAAGCCAGAGGTTCAGTAAATGCAGCTTTACCATAAGAAATCTTATCCGAAACAGGAAAGACCTTACTCACATCAAGAGCAATATACTCTGCAAGTCCACCGCTGGATGATATATCCCCATATACTCTCTTTTCAGATTTTCCACCGCAAAGATTGTTAAATCCCTGATAGCAGAACGAACAGTGCCCGCAATCATCGAGAGTTTTGAAAACAACATGATCCCCAATTTTAAATGATGTAACAGTGCCTTCAGGAATTGAGGAGATCTCTCCCGCAGCCTCATGTCCAGGAATAAACGGAAGATTCATACTTGATTCACCCGAGAATATTCGCTGCTCCCATGTACATAAAAGGCATGTATGAATTTTAATCAGTACCTGACCATGCCTGGGAACCGGATCTTTCACTTCCAGAATTTCTACTTTTTCTTTGCCTGTAACAGCTACTGCTTTCATAAGTTCCTGCCTACCTCAGAAGCACTGCGTTCATCATGAACGATCTCTACAAGAGCAGCAGTTACAGCACCAGGATCTGAGTGCTGCCATACATTTCTGCCGATGGCAACTCCCTGTGCTCCTGCCTCCATGGCTTTTTCAACAACTTCAAATAGATCATGAAGGTTTTTTACCTTAGCACCACCAAGAACTATAACAGGCTTAAAACATCCTTCAACCACAGTTCGGAATTCGCTGACACTTCCTACAAAACTGGTTTTAATAATATCTGCTCCCAGTTCCGCACCGATCCTTGCTGCCAAACGCACAGTCTCCACTGTCTTTGCCGGCTCTGATGAAAATCCGCCAGGCAGCATTTCTGCCAGAACAGGAAGTCCCCAGGCATGTGCTTCTGCTGCAAGCTCTGATACATTTATAAGTGTATCAACTTCATTAACAGCTCCGGGGAAACCCATACAAGCCAAACAATCGGCTCCTTCAATCAGAGCATCCTCTGCATCCAGCATCCTGTTTCCGGTTTGACAGGAGGAAAGAGCTGAATTCCCCCCATCCACTCTAAGAATAAGTCCTGTCCCTTTGAGCTCTTCAACAAAACTTCTGGACATACCATAACCGGCGAGTACAGCATCTGCTCCACCTGCAACAATACTTGTAAGAATTTTTGAAGTTTCTGCCATTCCTGGAAGTACATCCAGCCCCAGGCCATGATCCATTGCGACAATTACGGATTTATTATCATTTCTAAAAATGTTACCGAGTCTTCTCATAAACTCTCCTTTGGTTGCATAGCCGTGCAGTTAGGTTGCATTACCGAGCAGCAACGAAGTTGCGACCAGGTAAGCGAAGCGCACGACCAGGCTTATCTATACTTTCCAAGCTTATTTTTTATTTCAAATAAGCTGTGATTTACTTCCTTAATCCTAAAATAATGATCTGCGTAAATATTAAACAACTGGTCCCAAACCTCGTGACAGGTATTATCGGGAACAACTTCATAATTAATCTTCACCCATCTATCTACCAAATCCTTTATACTTCCTTCCCCGCAGCCGAAAGAAGCGAGGATCATGGCACCAAGAGGAGCAGCATCAGTTTCCTTCATGGAGATATACCTGATTCCTGTAATATTAGCTTTATACTGGAGGAGTACTCTATTATTTGCTCCGCCCCCGACTGCCCTGATACCTGAACCTGAATATTCACTTCCTTTTCCCGCCAGCTCAATACATTGCTTTGTCCCGAATGCAATTCCCTGAAGTACGCTTTTTATCAGATCTTCTCTGCTATTCTCTGAACTAAGCCCTGTAAATGATGCGGAAGCTCTCTCATCCCAGATTGGGCTGCGCTCCCCATCAAGATAGGGCAGATAGATAACCGGCACAGGTATAAATGAGTCTATTTTTTTTATTTCAGACAGATCAATTTTTAGAATATCCATAAGCCAGTCTATAGACGCGCCGGTAGATGACATGGTTTCAATATCCAGGGATCTATCCGGAATTACATGATGAAGCTTTGATCTTTCCCCCATTCTGCAGCATGTAATGCAGGTAGAAGTTCCGGATCCATCCACCATCATCCCATCTTCAATCGCCCCTGCTCCTAAAGCCTCACACCAGGCATCAATCCCGCCTGCAATAACAGGAATATCATCAGCTAAACCGCTGTTCCTGGAAAATTCTGTCCCTGTCCTTCCTGCTTCATCCCAGGAATTTACGATTTCAGGAAATATATCAGTTGGAATACCTGTGCTGTAGGTATTAAACAACCAGCTTCCTGTGTCAAAAAATGCCAGTGTCGCAACTGTGGAAAAATCAATCACCATTCGCCCTGTTAAAAGAGAAATTACAAAATCTTTCGGATACAAAACCTTCATACCATTGGAAAAAAAATCCTTCCTCTCTGTAAAAAGTTTTAGAAGCTTGGCTTCATAAGTGGTCCCGTCTTTAGTAAAACCTTTTATTATGGTCTTGAGTTCATCTGCCGAACGGGCTGCACTGCTATCCTGCCATGTAATTATATCTGTAAGAGGATTTCCCTTATTATCTACAATCAGAATGCTGGGACCATGCCCGCATAAACCGATTCCTTCTATCTTCTCACCAGTTTTACGACCATACTCAGATACCTTTTCCAATAATGTCATCACTGATTGTCGAAAAAAGTCCACTCTGTGATATCCACCATTAAACATCTCTTCCATGTACCGTTCAGTTATGGCATGAGTACCGGATTGTTTGAGTCCCATTACTGCCTTTAAGCTGCCTGTTCCTATATCAATACCCACGTACATTCTACCTTCCTTGTCTTTTTAACTGGCCTTATCGTTTTAATCTGACCATGTATTTGTAACGGTCAGCTCTGTATATACCCTCTGCATATTCAATACGCTTATTATCAGCATCAAAAGTTGTATATCTAATAATGAGAACGGGATCTCCGGATGATATTCCCAGCCACACTGCATCTTCATCCCTGACAATACCTGCTTCGATCACTTTTTCTGAACCGGAAATTCTTACTCCGTATTTTTTTTCCAGAAGATTAAAAATCGAACCACTGAAGTCATCCTTCTCTGTCACACCCGTAATAGTACAGATATAGTTCTCAAAAAGTGCTATCGGTTCACCATCAACCTTCCTCAGGCGTTTTGAATAGATAATTTCATCCCCTTCTCCGATATTCAGGTGTTCCGTCAGCCTTTCAGTTGCTGGAATTTTGGCTACTTCAAGAACTTCAGTCGATATTTTTAATCCCTGCTGCTCCATTTTCTCAGTGAAACTCTGAAGTGTTGAACTGCCTTCATCCAACATCCTGGGATAAGCAACTATTGTGCCACGGCCTTGTTTTTTTATCAGCAGATCATCAATTACCAGTCCATTAATCGCATTGCGGACAGTTATTCTGGATACACCGTACAGTTCCTGTAGTTCCTTCTCTGTGGGAATTAAATCACCGGGATTATATTCACCATCAAGAATTTTCCGCCGTAGAATTTCCTGAAGCTGAAAGTAGAGAGGTAATGGATTGCTGCTATCCAACATAATTGCTCCTGCCGAATTTAAAGGTAATAACGTTATAACCTTTACCAAAGTAACATGTCTATACAAATAAGTCAACAATAATATTTCAACAATAATATTTTAAGCTGCAAATTTATTTGAATTGCATTTTATTGAGTGATCGGGTATTCTGGATAACGGGTAAATAAGTGAAAGGTTCTATTCTTCTGCCCTTGGTGCAGATACTGTTGATAATTATTATAAGTACTCTAATTTGTACAGGAACATACCTGTATACTTTTAATAACAGTTATGGACCCGAGACTTCCCTTACAATAGCTGCTTTTATAAGTAATCTTCCCGGGATCATGCTGAATATATTCCCAATAGTTGTTCTTATAAGTGTAATACTATCTCTAATTAATACACTTAAAACACCTGCTAACCGGGGACTGGCTGCCCTGTTCACTTTGATTATTGCCAGTATTATCTATTATGCCGGTTATACTGGTCTTTACATGCTGGATAAAATCTCAAATCCTGCCCCGGCACCCTCAGCCCAGCACCTCTATAACGAAAAAATAAATCCCTTAGTTGATTCACAGCTGTTCGTAACAGACCTAAATGGAAAAGTACTGGCAATAGAAATTAAAAGCAGTACTAAGGAATCCTCCTTTTCTCTACACCGAAATGTTGAATATATGCAAAATACAAATAAATTGATATCTGAAAATATGGATGAATTAATAATAGAACCGGCAAATCCCTGGTTTACAGAAATTTTCAATCCACCAAAACTTTTCAATAATCTATTGGAAGACCTGGTAATTTTCAATCAATCAATCAAAGATATATTCGAAAAATCACGATTATTGTTCATACTTACTGTCTTGAGTCAGATTGCATTTGCAGTAGGCTGCTGGACTATTATCAGATTGTCAAAATGGCCTTTTATCAATAGCCTTCTGGCAATAGCTGTTATCAGACTTTTTCCAGCTTATTACAGACTCAGTTACAGCGACCTTACCCAAAAAGCCATAGGTTTTTTACGAACTTCATCTGCAACAGACCTGGTTCCTGTTGCCATACTGCTGATTTCAGCTCTACTCCTTTTCCTTTGGGATATATTATTTATAAAAAATAAAAATAGTAAAATGGTAAATAAAAATGGATAAGCTTCCGCAAAAAACATTCATTATTATTATATTATTCTTCATTTTGGCTTTTATAACTTTTTTCTCATTCTCAATACTTAACTTTGCCAGTATAAATATTGTTGGAGAGACTCTTACAAATCCCGATGCCGGCGAACTCCATATGGACATATCCGTTTCCAGAAACAAACCGGCATCAGAAAATCAGGTTCTATCAAGTTTTAAAATAAGCTGGATAATTTCCAACTCTATTAGACTGTTTATTTCTTATCTACTACCTATACAAAGCACTGCATTAATAATTGCCTTCTCCTTAATTTTTCCATGGAGGCTGGGAAATCAGGGAATGCAGATACCTTTTGTTGATGTAATTGGTAAAAGTATTTTTCTTTTCCTTATTTTAACTCTAATTTTTACCGGCCTGACAGAAGGAATACTTCCAGGAGTGCTAAAAAAACAATCCGAACAGCTCTATCTAACAGAAATCGCAATAGACTACTTTGAAAGAGCTGATAAAGAGCTGGATTCAGAAAAACCACATAAGGACCTTAACAAAATAAGCGAACTCCTGAGGGCATATTTGCAAATTGATCCCGATAACTCTGTAGTTAAAGATGCTTTTGACTGGGCTGAAGGTGCCAGAGACATTAAGATATTTGCTGATGAACCTGTGAGTGATTCAAAATCGGTAGACGGGGAGAACAAAAACAAAGCCTCTGATTTATTGGATAAAGCCAATGAATATTATCAAAATGAGGATTATTTTTCAGCCCTTTATAATGCAGACCTGGCATTTAAACTTGACCCATCAAGACAGGATGCACAACGTCGGGCAGCCGAATCAAGAGAAGCCATAAGATCTCTGGAACCTGACAGATCAGAAAAAGAAGCAAAAGTATATTTTGAACGTAAAAGAGAAGGTTTTAATAAACTGGAGGAAGGAGACTCTATTGGCGCTTACTATATTTTTAATGAACTTTCTAAATTATCAGTAGATGATGGGGATATTCAGGAATTTTTAGGACGCTCTTTGGAAGAGATTGCCAAAATATCTTTTTTTACTGAAGAAGCAGAGGGGTATGCAACATTACCAGGTATAGAAAATATTGTTTTTCTGGACAACAACAGAACACTTGTTCATATAGGCAAAATGATTCTTTTGGGAAAAGAGGAAGCATTCTTCTATAATATAGAAGTTATGACAATTGATAATACCGGTGAAATATCAATGCACTTTACAGCACCTTATGGTAAATTTCATTCCAGTTCAAAATCGATTATCATGCAGGCAATTGATCGGGATAACAACGATTTTATCATCATACCAAAATACCTGATTGGTACAGCCGGCATTCCTGAAAACAGAATACTAAGGCCCACTCCAAAACTTGAAGAACTGGTATATTTGGGACATATTGAAAAGACCATTAAAAATATGAATGTCCTGGAACTGTACCACTTTGCATCTATTTACGGCAATTATGGATATATAAAAGAACCTGCACAAATTACACTTCTGACAAGAATTCTAAAACCTTTTACTTTTCTAATTGTCTCATTTATATCGGTTAGTCTTGGATGGATGCTCAGAATACGTAAATATACTTTCCCATGGTTTGCTTTTTTACTGGTTCCTGTTATTCCAATTTTTATTAACAATATTCTTTCAATTTATGAATATAGTATGAAACTGGTACTTGGATTCTCTCTTTTTAAAACAGGTTTCTATATGGCACTTACTATTCTACTGATATCCCAGGCAATAATTCTATTTCTTGCTATGGTCTCAATTGCAAGCCAGAGAGAGTAAGACTATACTCTCTCTATTTTTGCCCCTAAAGAACCAAGTTTTTCTGCAAGGCGTTCATAACCCCTTTCAATCTGATACACATTCTGAATCTCACTTTTGCCCTCTGCACATAAGGCTGCAATAACCATAGCCATTCCCGCTCTTACATCGGGAGATACTAATTCAGCTCCCCTAAGTCGTGCAGGACCACTTACTACTGCTCTGTGAGGATCACAAAGAATTATCCTGGCTCCCATACCGATTAATTTATCAACAAAAAACATCCTGGATTCAAAAAGTTTTTCATGAATCAGAACTGTTCCTTCAACCTGTGTTGCTACTACAGTCATTATACTTGTTAAGTCTGCAGGAAATCCAGGCCAGGGAGCATCATCAATTTTGGGTATCATGCCTCCCAGCTCAGGACTAACCTTCATATCCTGACCTGATGGGATTCTGATTGTTGAACCATCTGTCTCCCAATGAATGCCAAGTTTATTAAAGGCAATTTTAGTCATATGCAGATGTTCCGGTCCTGCATTCTCAATTTCCAGCTCCCCTCTTGTAACAGCCGCAAGACCAATATAAGAACCGACTTCCATAAAATCAGGTCCTATCTCGAACTCGGTTCCTCCCAGTTTTTTAACTCCATCAATATGGAGTATATTAGAACCGATTCCAGTTATCCTGGCTCCCATAGAATTCAGCATATTACATAGATCCTGTACATGAGGTTCACTGGCAGCGTTCCTAATTGAAGTTTTACCAGATGCAAGAGATGCGGCCATAATCGCATTCTCTGTTGCAGTAACCGAAGCTTCGTCCAGAAAAATATCAGTACCAACAAGTTTGTTTGCATTAAGCTTAAACAAACCGTCTATCTCAATCTGTACACCAAGAGCAGTGAAAGCTAAAAAATGAGTATCAAGTCTTCTTCTACCAATTACATCACCCCCTGGAGGAGGCAGCAGAACCTTTCCTGTCCTGGCCAAAAGAGGCCCGGCAAACAAAATCGAGGCTCTGATATTTCTGGCATGCTCTGCCTGTATCTCTGATGATTTTATATCATTTGTTTTTATTCTGTATTCCCCATGGCTTCTTCTGGTTACTTCTACACCCAGAGATTTCAATACATCAAACATCACATGGACATCTTCAATCTCGGGAATATTTTTTAAGATAACCTCATCATCAGTCAGAAGAGTGGCAGCTATGCATGGAAGCGCGGCATTCTTATTTCCGCTTGCTGTTATTCTGCCCTTTAAAGGGAAATTGCCTTCAATAATATACTTGCTCATTGGGCTACTTTAACTCAAGAAGCAGTTTAGGTAAATAGGTTGAAGGCATTTACTCCTCTCATTCCAGGTAGAATGAAAACTGCGGTTTACGAAAAGGATTTGAATTCATCTGGATTCTTGTTGTTCTTATAAAACTGTATCCATCCGAACAGACAAATCTTACATTAATATTGAATATGTGAAGTGTTTTATTACCAGGAGAGTATGGATTCTCAAAAATTTGGGGAAATACAATAGACCGGAATTTACTGCAATCTTCAAATTCATCATTTTCAGGATTGCTCCCGGGAACAGGACGAAAAATCTTCTTAAACCAGACTGAATGATCTTCTCCGGAATTTCTATATGTTTTCAAATCATCAGAATTCAGGCTATAATTAAAAAAATCATCCATCTGCTCAAATGATAAATAAAGTCCTGACTGTTCTAAAAAACCATTAAGATTACGAACAATATTTGTACTAAGATATTCTCTGTATTCCCTTCCATTCCATCGGTACCAGGTAAGGTAGGTTTCATAACCCGTACCCTCTTCAAGACCATCTTCCCAATCAACTATATCAATAATATTATCTCCATCAAGATCATAGGAATCACTGTACACCGATATATTCTCCGCCATAGAGAATAAAGAAAACTTATTGTAACGGGAAAAGATAATCCACTCACTGTCAGTGCCCTTTGTCGTTTGAAATGAAATATTGATTCCCAGAGGCAGATCTGCTCCTTTTTTAATTGGCACTATCCCAAAATCGCTTATTACAAATCTTGATCCTATAGGGATTCTGAACATGGAGATCATACCTCCCTGAAGCTGAAGAAAAACAGAAAGGAAAAAATCAACCGGTTGTCTTTCATTTTTTAACAGGTAAGAAACATCAGAAAGATTGCTGAACCCTGCATCCAGATTCTCTCTGTATTTTACAACCAGAAGAAATGCATCCCTGTAACCATTTTGATCCAGATCACTGTATATAATTCTTATACGACCATTATCATTTGTAACAGGAAGAAAGGATCCAGGTATTGTATCCAGTATAATTCTCTCTATATTCCTATCTGAAAGTTGGGGATAGTTTTCAGGTGTTATTACTTCATGCGACTCAGACACAGGATTTTGAACCCCTGCTGTATCAATCGATTTTGCTTCTTCCGCTATGTCAGACTGAGGTTCGCTGGATGGTGATAAAGGCGTGATAATTCGCGTCTCTGCAGTATCCTGCCTGGAAACAGATTGGCAGGATATTAATAAGGAAATTATTATCAGCATGGGCACGATAAATCGTATCAGCAGTTGGGGCACGGCGCACCATGCACTTACATTGTAATTATTTCTCACTTCTACCCTCTAACCAATCCTCATTTTAAATTACTGCTTTTGCAAAGGGAACTGTATCTTTTGGGCTGACCTTATACCATGCCTTTAAAATTTTACCAGTTTCGTCTATAAGAAATGATGATCTTATTATACCCATATAGGCATTTCCAAACATCTTTTTCTCTCTCCATACATCATAAGATTCAGCTATAGAATGATCCTCATCACAAAGAAGGGGAAAATTCAAACTATACTTTTCTGCAAATTTCTTTTGTTTCTTCTGATTATCAGGGCTTACTCCAATAACAATAGTACCAGATTCAGAAAAATCATCTCTGGCACCCTCTACTGCACATGATTGAGTAGTACATCCAGGGGTATCGGCTTTAGGATAAAAGTATATCAAAACCTTCTTCCCTGCAAAATCATTCAGGTTTACAATATTTCCATTCTGATCCGAAGCCTCAAATACGGGAGCCTTATCTCCTGCTTTTAACTCACTCATGAAAGAACTCCTTTTAAAGAATCTTTAGCAGTTACAACCATATCCTTACCGCAGCAAACAGAAAGCTTTCTCTCTTTACCGCATATATTACAAAAAAATATATCTCTGTCCAATTCCATCTCCTGGCCGCAGCAAATAGGGTACTCCTCTATCTTCCCGCATTCCGGACAGTATATGACATTATCTGAAAAACTCATAAAATCCTCCATTATCCTGCATAATATACCTCAAAAAGTTAAAGAAATAAACAAGAATGATTCTCTTACAGATATTTTCATGTTATGTTGAGCACTAATCGGGAGATACTAAATGACAGAATATTCACTTGAGCTAAAATTTGAAAGCAAAACCATCTTCACCAGTAATGGTAAATGGCTTCATCCCCTATTCGATCTGGAAGATTTTCTTAATGAAAATAGCTATGATCCTGCAAAGCTGATACTCTATGATAAAATAATAGGTAAGGCTTCAGCTCTAATGATAATCCGACTGGGTATAAAAAAAGTAAAAGGCGGTATCGTAAGTAAGCCTGCAGAAACTGAGTTTCTGAAATGGGGTGTAGAGTACAGCATGGAAGAAAGGATTAACTTTATAGATTGTAAAACAGAGCAAATATTAACAGATATATCCAATCCTGAAGAAGTTTATGGGCTAATTAAAGAAAGAGCGGGGCTTAAATAGAATGAATGAACCTTATTTCTTATCTATTGATCTGGGAGCAGGCCAAGGTACAAAAATTGCAGTTTTTAAAGGTATTCATAATGAGGTGATAGAATCTACCCTTCCTGTCGAATCTTATGGGCCGGATTTTAGTTCCTACTGCACTTCAATGGAACAGCATATATCCATTATGTTGAAGGATATAAATTTATCAATAAAGGATATCAATTCCATAGGGATTGCTACCGCTGGAATTCTTAAAAATGATGGAACATTCCTTCTTATTGCTAATATCCCTGCTTTTAAAAACAAAAATCTTAAATCAGCCTTTGAAAATATCTATAATATTCCAACAACAATCGCAAATGACGCAGATGCCGGAGCTCTTGCTGAATGGAGTGTAATGAGGATGGAACTCCTCTACTGGGTTTTCGGCGGAGGCTGGGGCGGATCATGGATTTCGAGGGATGGAGTTATAAATTTTCCCTCAACAGACTGGAAGGGAGATGATGCAGATCTCCATTTAACCAACGAGCCGGGATATGCAATCCCTCTTAATAAACTGGATATCAGAAATTTGTTTTATGAAGTAAATGGTTCTTATGAACGGTTTGAAAATATTCTGAAAAGAGAATTAGGGCCCAGTGCACTAACAGGACCAGGTGCTGATACTGAATCTCTCAGGGCAGAAACTATCCTTTCCGGTCCGGGACGATTAAGACTGTTCAGAGCTATTGTCGGAGACGATGATTTTTATGAAAGATTTCTCGATATTAGTGAAGCTCAGGAGATGACTAACCCTTCAGTGGCAGGGAAATACATCAGCAAACTATCAAGTATGAGAGTCGAATCAGCTGTTAATACAGACAGACTCTATGGAAAAATCCTTGCATATGCAACAAGAGAACTAATCAGAGCAAGCAGAAAAGACGGCCTGCCTGAAAATATTCCGATCTGTCTTGGAGGAAAACCTAGTTATGCACTACCATACTTCGGCCCATCCACTCAACGTGTATTAGGTAAAATGGGTCTTATGAATTATCTACGCCCATCTATAATTGATGAAAGAGGAATCAATGCCAACCTGGTGGGAGCGGCTGTTCTTGCGGCTAAAGAGATAGGCGCTATCTGATTTATTACATTTATCACTTTATTACATATATCACCCTTTCAGGGTTGGGAGAGTTATGGCTGCGCCATAACAAACACAGGGCCTCACCCTGTGTTATGATATGACACCCCTGGTTGGCCCTATAAAATCCTACGATCTACTTTTTACAGCAAATATCTCTTGCAATAGGTTCTGCTGCTACTATTGCCGGATACATGGTAGGTGCAGCTGTTAGAAGCGGATGAGTACCAAACTGTACTGTAACAAGATCAACTGCTGTCATTCCCTGCTGTATGGCCAGACCAAGAATGTTGATCAGCT
>CBDVAD010000049.1:0-13100 GCA_965371875.1 uncultured bacterium | reverse complement strand
CAAACTGCCCCAAATATTCTTAACCGAGATTTTGAAGCTTTTGCTCCAAATCAAAAGTGGGTCAGCGATATTACTTATATCTGGACAGCTGAAGGCTGGTTGTATTTATGTGTAATACTAGATCTTTTTTCCCGTAAAGTTGTTGGTTGGTCTGTAAGTACCAGAATCAATGCAGATCTTTTATTGATGGCTTTCTGGCATGCTGTCAGACTACGGAATCCTGGGAAAGGATTAATATTCCATTCTGATCGGGGAAGTCAATATTGTTCTAACAGATTCCGCAATGCACTAAAAAGATTTGGTATGATCCAGAGCATGAGCAGAAAAGGTAACTGCTGGGATACATGCGCTGAAACTTTCTTTAAAAGTCTTAAAAGCGAATGGATCTATGATATAAATTTCGGTAGCAGACAGGACGCAAAAAATGTTCTTTTCGAGTATATAGAAATATTCTATAATCGTCAGAGAAGTCATTCTTTTCTGGGGTATAATACTCCAGAAGGATATGAATCAAATAGTGTGGCTTAACTGACTGTCGCTATATTGGGGTAAAGTCCAAACTTTATATTATGTTTTACTGAAAGATTTAAATTTGTTTCCGGTAATTGAGGACTTATCGCAAGCAATGATCCTCCTATTCCAACTATTCTGTCAAATATTTTATTTAAAGCCTTTAATTCAAGATTACAGAAAGGACACCAATCTCCACGAAAAAAAGAGAGAACAACCGGGCCTTTTTCCAGGTAATCATTGAGGGAAACAAGATTGCCACTGGTATCTTTCAGAGAGAAATTGGATCCCTGTTTACCAATGCTGAGACCGGGAGCAATATTTGAGTCTTCAAGAAGATTATTGCTGTCTCTGATATCAGCTAATGCCTCAGGAGACATATTAAATGAGTTTAATAAACTCTTCAAATTTGTATTTAGGTCCATATTTTCTCCATTAGCCTGAATATAATAACAATAACTTAAATATGCAAAATAAGTTTTGTCTAATTTAAGGTGGTTACTTTCTCTTCCTTTTTAATAGTTATCATCAATACTCCAAGAATAATTACTCCAACTCCCAGCCACTGAACAGGATGAAGAACCTCGCCAAAACATGTTACACCGCCAATTACAGGTATAAGTATAAAGTTTGCAGAAAATGATGGTATTACCTGCATAGGCTGTCCATTCTTATGAGCAAATTGTAGAACAGTCATGGAAGCGATTGATAGCAGTATCCAGAATAAAGTAAAAGGATTTAATAGAGTCTCTATTCCGGAGAGTGATCCTGTTACTAACTGTCCATCCAGAGAACCTGATGTGGATATCTTCTGAAACTGGGAAACAAATCCACCTAAAGCACCTGAATATCCACCAAGAACAACACATAGAATTTTCTTTCTTTTCCGGTAAATAAACCAGAGTGTTATATATATAAGGCTGACAATAACTAATTTCAGGGTAAGAAGTTTTATCTCTATTACCGATTTTGATGCATCCTGTGCAAACAGAGCAATAACTACAGCTGAGATAAGAATTAAACCAACACCAGCCATCTCCTTCTTCCCGGGAATTTCCTTCATTACGAAGCGCGAGTATACAGACATTGAAATCAGCCCGGTACCGGCCATGGCGCCGACAAGACTGACCTGCCCCAGGCTCACTGCAGCAAGAAGAATAATTGTTGACAAGCCTGTTCCAACAGTAGCAACTCCCCAGATGATCATACCAACCTTCCTGTTTTCTTTCATTTTAAGAAAACCAATCTTCTGGGAGGCCTGGGATATATTTTGGACTGAGTAACCGGCATAAGCTATCAATAGGGATATAATTGTCAAATTCATAGTTCAGACTAGCAGTTAAATAAGTTTCAGACAAGAGAATAGATCTATCTTACATTACTATTTTTGTAAGTTTCTATTGATTATTAATACTCCCATTTGTAAATTAGTTAAACAGGGAGAATTAGATGACAGAAAGAACTATTAGAGAAATTCTCGAAGGAGTCGAAACATCCGATGGTGCAGGAGTCAGATTAAAAAGAATAATAAATCATAAAATTATAGAAAAAACAGATCCGTTTCTTCTGCTTGATTTTTTTGGTTCGGAAAATCCTGATGATTATATTGCAGGTTTCCCATGGCACCCCCACAGAGGTATCGAAACAGTTACATATATGCTTAAAGGTGAAGTACAGCACGAGGACAGCCTTGGAAACAAGGGTGTTATCAAAGGAGGAGATCTCCAATGGATGACAGCAGGCAGCGGAATAATTCACCAGGAGATGCCGAAGGTAACAAATGGACTTATGAAGGGTTTTCAGCTTTGGGTGAATCTGCCTGCAGACCAGAAAATGACTGACCCTGGTTATCAGGAATATTCCGCAGAAAGTATTCCTATAGTTGAAGATGAAAAAATGAGAGTCAAAGTTATCTCCGGTAGATTCGGAAATATTGAAGGTCCTGTAAAAGGGAATTATATCCAGCCATTGTTTCTTGACATAGAATTAAACAAGAACTCTGAACTTACTATTCCGGTAGAAAATGATCACAACTTATTTACATATATTTTCGAAGGAGAGGGATTTATTGGAGAGAAACAGAAAATTCGGGAGGGTAAGCTCATTATCTTTTCAGAAGGTGATTTACTTAAGATTAAAACAGAGGAAAGCAGTATCAGATTACTTTTAATTGCAGGAAAACCGTTAAAGGAACCTGTTGCATGGCGGGGCCCAATTGTAATGAATACTGAAGAGGAACTGGATACGGCGTTTCGGGAATTACAGGAGGATACTTTTATCAGAAAGTAGAAGCAGGTTTGAAACCTCCCTTTACTGTCTGTAACTATCACTCATATGAGGCATAAGTATCCAGCCTATGATGTACAGGAGTATCCCTGCCCCACCTACCAAAGTAAATACTACAGCTGCTATTCGCACTATTGTAGAATCAATTCCAAAATATTTTGCAATACCACCACATACACCTGCAATCTTTTTATCACTATCTGAAAGTACCAGTTTTTTACCACTCATTGATTTCTCCAATTGACAGTATTATATCACGTAATCTATATATAAGTCTTGTCGATTTTATATTTTTATGAATAATGGTTCTTAAAAAGGAGAAACTATGAAAGAATTTACAGTAAAAGAAATTCTTGAATACTCAAGAAATATAGAGCAGGAATCCTACAGTTTTTATAAAGATGCTATTACAAAATTCGATGATGATGAGCTGAAAGTACTGGCAGAAGATCTGGCCAAAGAAGAGATGGGACATTATAACAGAATTAATAAACTTCTTGAGAATACAAAACTTTCAGAAGAGGAGATGAATATCAAGGTCCAGATAAAAGAATCGGACCATGATATGCTGATTTCCACAAGAAAGATCCCGGAAAACCCAACTGCCCTTTCAATTCTGGAAGCTGCATATCAGCGGGAAGTAAACACGGAAAGTGTTTATAGAACACTTATTTCTATTACAAACCTTACCGAGGACGTAATCGAAACATTTACTGATCTTGTAAACCAGGAAAAAGGTCATGCAAGTAGAATAATGAGTATTATGAAGGCATATAACCAGTAATTTTAACTTTTCTACTAATGGCTGGTCACAAACAAGTTGCCTGGTCGGGACTTTGTCCCTGCTCGGCTATGCTTCCTAAGCTACTAGCCTATGCAACCTAATAATATTATATTAATTACTATGGAGCAGTTAAGAGACATTCTTTACAATATCTTTAATAGATCCTTATCAAACAATCCAGCTGAAACGGCTGCCTTTTTTATACTTCTTACCGGCTTCTTCGGAAGCCTGGTTTTAATTAATATCTATCGTACACGAAAAATAAAGAGAAAACAGATCAAAGCTATGGAGGGTAAATGGGATGTCCTCTGCAGACGCTTTGAACTTACCGATGAAGAGGCTGATTTTATTGAAGATCTCTCCGCTCATATGCAGAGCCCTGAAAAAAAATATTTATTACTTGTAAATCCGCATCTGTTTACCAATTGTCTGAAACACTACTCAGGGGAGCATGATGCAGGTAATATGGAAGAAGCAATTATAAGAAAAACAGGAATGGTCCCTGTATCAGAGCAGATGAAGGGAATAGTGATGCACCGACGAAAAAATGCCCGTAAGCACATAGATATAGAAGCAGAGATATGTCCAATAGAGTATGTTGTCGCAAACAGAAAAACCCGCATGCTTGATATTAGTCATGGGGGCTGTATGGTGGAGAATACAGACAAACGATTCAAACCCGGAGATGATCTAAAAATCTCCTTTACATTACAGGAAAAAAAATACAGAGACATACCTGCCGAAGTTGTACGTGTAAGTTCAATGAATCAAATACTTCATCTTAAATTTATCCGTTAATACATCAGTAGGGGCGGGTTTAAAACCCGCTTCTACTGTTCAGATTCAATAAAACCGCCGGGGTAGGAACATCATATTCCCGCAACTCTATGGTACTATTATCCGGCAGGACAGCACCCATCATCTCTTTTTCTATTCCCATACTCCTTTTTTGTTGGATGTCTCATAAACATGCAATCGAGCACTTATCACCAACAACAATAACCACCGTCAATAAGCATATCACTCCCTGTCATATAGTCTGATACTGAAGCTGCCAGGAAACAGACAGCACCTTGTAGATCTTGCGGTGTTCCCATTCTTCCTAATGGTATCTTTTCGATCCATTCAGGCAGCATTGTTTTTCCTTCAGGAGTTTCTAACAACTCGTTAACCAACTTTGTCTTTGTATATCCGGGACTGATGCTGTTAACTCGGATTCCTCCAGAAGCCCATTCTGCAGCCAAACTCCGTGTTAAATGTAAAACGCCAGCTTTTGATGTGTTGTAAGCAGCCTGATTTTGAGGGGTATTTACAATGTGCCCTGACATGGAAGCTGTATTAATTATTTTTCCATATCCACTTTTCAACATAACTTTCGCTTCTTCCTGTGCACATAGAAAAACTGCATTTAAGTTAAGATCAATGATTTTTTTCCACTCAACATATGACATAGTTTCTGACTTCCGCCACATACCGATGCCCGCATTATTTATGCCAATAGTTAAAGTTCCCCAGGTTTCTATAACTGTCCTGACCATAAATGCAGAGTCTTTTTCCATAGTAACATCGGCAGTAATAGTTATGGCTTCAATTCCCTTCTGTTTCAGTTCTCCGACAACCGAATCAGCTGCCTTTTGGTTTAAATCAACTACTGCAACTTTTGCTCCCGCTTCTCCGAGAGCATGGCAGAAGCTCCTACCAATTCCCTGTCCGCCACCAGTAACCAGAGCGGTTTTCCCCTTCAGGCTAAATCGTTTTAAAATAGTATCATTTTCTTTAGTCATTCTGATCTCCTCTCTTCTGGATATTTTCCTGCCAGAGCTTCATCTAATTCCACCGGATATCGGTACATTTATTCCCGTTATGTAACTTGCATCATCACTCATAAGAAAAATGACCGTCCCGGGAATCTCTTTTATATTTCCATACCGGCGCATTGGAACTGCTCCGATCATCTGCTCTGCAACTTTTTTTGTATCTGATGAAAAATATTGAGAACCTGCTTCAGCCTGTAACCGCACCTGTCTTTCCCACATATATCCAGGGCCCATAAATGCAGGGCTGATAGAATTTACCCTAATATTGTAGGGAGCCAAATCCTTTGCAGCAGACTGAGTCATGCCAATAACACCGAACTTTGAAGCCCCATAAGCGATCATATTTGGGGGGCCATCAACTCCGGCCATACTTGCCATATTAACAATACAGCCTTTTTTCTGCTCAGCCATATGTTTTGCAACTTCTCTCAACATGTAAAAAGCACCGCTTAAATTAATTTTTATGAGTTTATCAAAATCTTCAATGGGGTATTCAAAAATCTTCTTAAATAAGCCCTGATAACCTGCATTATTAAAGAAAAAATCAATTCCAGAAAAATCCACGACCATCTTTGCAACAGTTTTTCTTACAGAATCGTAGTGACTCACATCACATATATACAAGCCAACCTTTACTCCATAGGATTTTAATTTACTTTCTGCTTTTTTTAATTTCTCTTCATTGACATCAAGAAGGGCAATATCAGCACCTTCTTCCGCAAATCGTACCGCAGTGGCTAAACCAATATCTCCGGCTCCTCCAGTTATTAAAATAACCCTTCCCTGGAAAATTTTTTCTGTTTTCATTTTTCTCTCCTAATAACCTCTTTGTTTATAAACGTCCGGAAATGATATTTCGGGTGAACTTAATAATCAGTTTGATGATATAGACGCTCCCAAATCATATATACCAGTCTTTCAAAGGGTTTTGATTTCATTTTCATCTCAGATTTTTCTTAACAAACTCAGCAGACGCTGATGCAAGGGAATCCAGATCCGGGTTTTTAATGATCTCACGATAAACACCAATATCCCGGCCTATCTGGCCGCTTGGTAAAATAAAAGGTTCCATGACGAGAGGCCCATCAAATTCAATATCATCCAGAGCCTGCTTAATTTCAGACCAGGGCATCCTCCCCAATCCCGGAGGTTTTCTGTTTGGCTCACCAAGATGAAGAGCTGATAGGTATGGTCCTGCATTACGTATAGCATCACCTATGGAATCCTCTTCAATATTCATATGAAAGGTATCAAGAAGAATCCTGCAGGAAGGACTGTTCACCTCCTGAACATATGAAAGAGCCTCTTCGCTTGTATTTATTAGAAATTGCTCAAAGCGGTTAATTACCTCAACATTTAGTATGACGTCAAGATTCTCTGCAAAGGGAGCTAGTTCTTTCATGCTTTTAATACTCTGTTCCAGAATTTGCCCCTTCCCCTCTATGCCGGGGGGAAGAACTGCCGGCCAGTAACTATGGACCGTACCGCCTATCATCTTCCCTTTCATATCATGTACTGCTTTGATCATATCTTTCATGAAAGCGACACCGTTTCTTCGAATATTTTCGTCCAGAGAAGAAACATCAAAACGTTCCGGTAAGCCAATCCCAAAGGAAAGATCAATTTCCGCCTCTTCGGCTTCGTTCTTCAACCTTTTTCGTTCATATTCGTTCATTGAGACTAAGGTCCCGCCATTTATTTCAAGAATTTCAAATCCCAGATTTTTGACTTTCTTGACGAAGGGAAAGAAATCAGCATCCCATTCATGGGTCCAGTAAGCATAATAAATCCCGACTTTTCGCATTCTTCTGCTCCTTGTAATTAATATCAATTGTAAATGTACTTGCCAGCTAGGGTTGTAACTTCTTTTTTACCATCCTCCTGGTTTAATAATTATTTTTCGCTGCTATTTTCTTTATTAGAGGTTTTCTATCATCAGCGCTGATGATCCCAGCTGAAATTGCCCCAATTATGGCAGCACCTATCGATGCATCAGCATTAGAAATATTAACTTCCATATCGAACTGCCGTTCTAAATAACTAATAAATAGTGGATTTTTCCTAACAACCTCTCCGGTCACATTTAATTTTGATAGAGAACTGAATCCATGACCCAAATCCTTGCGGAATTGAGATAACTCATCTACAATTCCAACCATTGTTCCGCGAACAAGATTTCCTAAATTTAAATTATCCAGGTCAATACCAGTTATAGACCCCCGCAGATTAGCATCTTTACGGGTACCCTTAAGGGTTGTTGTTATTTTAAGAGGTGTTTCCTCACCAGTTTCAGCTGCAGTTTTCATGATGTTATATACGAAATTATCATCAATATTATTCATCCCCCCTGATTTAAGGATCGAGAGGATGAATTTTTCAAGGGCTTCATAGGATTTCCCGGCACTCAGGGTTGCCCCGACTTCAAGAAATCCCAAGCCTAAAAAGGGACGCAACTCCATTGATGGAATAGAAATTGGCTTGGGAGAAAATATGCTTAACTGGCCACTTGTGCCAATGCTTACAAGACATTCTGTTTCAAAATTACTTACAGTTCCAAAAAATCCCGACTGGTTGTCTCCAACGGGATATGAAACAAAAATTCCACTATCTGTTATTCCAGCCAGTTCAAAGGCATCAGCAGAGGATAAAAATTCAGGGGAACCCGGTGGAAGAATTTCAGACAGGAGTCCTGAGTGATGGACCTTAGATACAGGATCCCACCCACCAAAAGAAGAGAGACAACTCTGATCTGTATTTTCGATAGCGTGTTTAAGGAGGCGCCCTGTAATATACTCACAGATTCCCATAATGTGGGTAGTTTCCTTTGGGACAAGTCCTAATTTTCTGTTAGCATAATGGCTTAGAAGTCCGTATCCTGCTGGAAGCGTCTCCCCGCATTTTTTCAAAAGATCATTCTGGGGTGTAGAGCTGCCAAAAGAGGCTACCCCCCTCTGATCAAGCCAGGTGTAGAGCTTGGACAAGGCATTGCCATTTAAGTCTGTATAGAGAATTCCATGTACCTGACCTGTTATGCCTATACTTATTGGTTTTGTTGGGATGCGGCTGAGAAAATGATCTACCTTAAGTCCTATATCTTCAGGATCCTGAAGGTATGCATAATTATGAGGTGAATCAACTCTTACATTAGGAGCTGAAAAACGTTCTCTTATAATTCCATCATCAAGATCTATTGCAGTAAGCCCAATGCTGGTTGTTCCGATGTCGATTCCTACAGCCAGCATTGATAGGCCCTTTCAGCAGAACCTGGAAACCTCAAAATCATCTTAACCTGCCTCTAAATCTAGTTATTTGGATGGATGAGCACTTTTAAAACCCCTTCCAGGCCAGCTTCGATCAGTTCGACTCCATGAAGGAATTTCTCAAGAGGAAGATTATGAGATATGAGGGGTTCTACATCTATTTTACCGGAATTCATGAGCCTGATTGTCTGGATGGTATTCCTTACAGATGTATAGGAGGAATAAACAGAAACCCCTTTCTCAAAAAAAGAAAAAGCAGGGAAGCTCAAATTAGAATTCTGAGGAGGAACTCCGAAAAGAAGAATTTTACCACCTGACCTGACAAAGGTTAAAGTCTGGTTCATTAATGCAGGAACTCCCGTGGCATCAACAACAACATCGTACTTCTCCTTTCCGATCTCTTCAAGGGAAACTTCTGTTCGATAAGCTCCGCTGGTACGTGCCAGCGCAAGACGCGATTCATTCTTATCAATTTGTGTTATTTCAAAAGCACCCTGCAGTTGAATTACCATGGAGAGAAGGATCCCAATAGGTCCTGCTCCTATAATGAGGATGCGATCTCCTAAACTAACTCCTGTTCGTTCCACACCATGTAGAACACATGAAAGGGGTTCCACAAATGAAGCCTCATCGAAAGAGAGATCTCCTATCCCAAATGCTGCATTTTCAGGAACAACAACGTACTCAGCCATACCACCGGGCATGGTTACCCCCACACCCTTCCAATTTTCACAGAAATTCTGGCGATTGCTAAGACAGGCGTTACAGTTACCACAAGAAATATTCGGCTCTACAGAGACATGATCGCCCTGTTTAAAGCGTACAACCTTTACCCCTACTCTCTCCACAATACCAGAGAATTCATGCCCTGGAATAATAGGATATGATCCAAGATACTCACCACGAAATATGTGTACATCTGTTCCGCAGATTCCAGAGGACATAACACGAATCAGGACTTCATTATCCTGCACCTCCGGAACCGGAAAGTCTTTCAATACAATGGATTTAGCTTTCTCAATTACTGCTACCTTCACGATATATCAATCCTCCTCACACTTAATAATCCTTTTTCCCACTTAATTTCAGTCAGAATTATCCTTTGACTGCGCCAAGAGTAAGCCCTTTTACGAGTGATTTCTGCGTTATCCAGCCAAATATTACAGCGGGTAAAATTGCAATTGTAGATGCAGCTGAAAGCTGTGCAACAAACATACCCTGCTGTTCTCTGAACCTTGCCATATAAACAGGTAACGTTGCTGTGGGATTTCCGGTAAGATTAAATCCCAGAAAAAATTCATTCCAAACAAATATGCTGACGAGAAGACCTGCTGAAATGATACCAACTCTGACTAAAGGAATGACTATTAAGATAAGTTGTTGCAAACGAGAACATCCATCAATTTGGGCTGCTTCAATAATCTCTGCTGGTACATCAGAAAGAAAAGAGTGCAACATCCAGATAACAATAGGAGTATTAAATCCAATATAAGCAATAAGCAATCCAAATGGTGTCTTAATCAAATTTAAATTCTGAAAAATTGTATAGAGTGGTATTATAACTGCAACCGGAGGGAGTAAGATTGTTGTAATAAACCAAAAGTATATTCGTTCATTTGTAGTCTTTTTCTTAAATTTTCCAAATACTAAAATAAATGCCGCAGGGAGAGCCAATAAAGTGCATATTATCGAAGTAAACACTACCTGAAAGACAGAATTACCTAAATAACTTAATATTTCCCTGTCGCTTAGAACTTTCTTAAGTGTTTCCAGGGTAGGACTAAAAATAAGTCCCGGATAAACAGCCTGAAATTCAGTTTTAAACGCTGATAAAAACATATATAAAATGGGAGAGAAATAAAGTATTGCAAATGCAAAAATAACAACAGTTAAAGTATAAAATTTCACCCTTTTCCTCAATCTGTACGACATATTAGAGTGTATTAGAGGGAGGAATTGACTCATATCAGGCTCCTAATTTTATTCATACATAGCTCTTCGCTTCTTGATAGATTTAGAAAGGACGTTTACTCCAATTAATGTGAATACAACTGTCATCACTGCCAAACTACTTGCCCTTCCTACATTGGATGCATTAAATACTTCCATGTAAACAGCATATGGTAAAGTGTAAGACCTAGTACCAGGTCCGCCGGCAGTTGTAACTAAAATAAGACCAAACTCCTTAACTATAAATACCAATCCTAACATGAGAGCAACCTGAACATGGTTTGCTATCAAGGGGAGCTTTATTAAAAAGGTTGCCTGAAACCAGTTAACTCCATCAATTTCCATACTGTCCACCAGATCCTGTTGGATGCTCTGCAATCCTGCCAGAATGACTAAAACAAAAAACGGCATCCATCTCCAGGAAAACAGGAAGATAATTACAGCCATTGGATGATAGCTGAGTAGGTCTACCGGTGTAAAACCAAGTGCCCTGGCAATAACTCCATACCATCCGAAAGTAGTATTAAAAATGGTAGTCTTCCAGATAACACCACTGGCTGTGGACATAACAAAGAAGGGCCCTAAAATAAGTGTCCGGGCAATATTCACACCTGGAATAGCATTATCAAGAAGGATGGAAACCAAAAATCCCACTACTGAACAAATAACCAGAGTAGCGAAAGTTAATGTAATTGTCTGCCAAACGATGCTATAAAATTCCGATGATTTCAAAAAATACAAGTAGTTGGTAAAACCTGTAAACTTGATAACAAGGTCTGGCCGGGCGAGGTTCCATCTTAAGGTAGAAAAAATAATGGTCAAAAGGAAAGGAACCTGAGTCATCACAGCAACTACAATGATGGCAGGAAGAACAAAAATCCAGTCGGAATCCTTTTTCATAGTACCTCTTACTTATTGCTTTATATTTAAACAGAAGTCTACTCTCAACACTTTCAGTAAATGGAGTAGACTCCTTAAATCAGTAACTCTCTAACTATTTTTGATATTCCCCTTCTTTAGCAACCGCGTTGAAAAGATCATTGGTTTTCTTGATTGCTTCATCAAGGGTTATTTTGTCTACTACATAGTCTGCAAGATACTGAGTCATCTTGGTACCAGCATCTGCAAATTCAGGTATTGCAATGTATTGCAGACCTACATATGGGACCGGCTGCATTGTAGGATTTGTGAAATCCGTTGATTCAAGTGTCTTTAATGTCATTGCAGCATATGGAGTTTTTTTATAGGTTGGAAGCAGGTACGTTGATGAACGGGAAGCAGGAGGCGTACTTGCACCAGTAGGATCAATTTCGATTGATTTCTTAATAAAATCTTTTGAAGTAGCCCAGAGCATGAAATCAAATGTTGCCTTCTTTTTGGCTTCTGTGCTGTTTGGATTAATGCCCATAGCCCAGTTCCATAACCATGCAGTATTTGTTTTCATTTTTTGATGTGGAGGCATAACATACCCAATTTTCCCACGAGAAGCGGCACCTTCAGATTCAAGCGGAGGAGCTATAGAAGTTGCATCATAATAAATACCGCATTTTCCAGACTGCATAAGAGCTATACATTCATTATAAGTATACGAAAGAATATCATTCTGTCCTGCTTCACGGAGAATTTTTTTATACATTTTCCAGGCACCTCGTTGTTCAGGTGTATCCACAGTAGCATTCCAATCCATATCATAAAAACGACCGCCAAAAGCATTTACAATCGTTACAAACGGTGCACCGCTCATACCCCATCCTGGAGCACCACGCATGGTCATACCAACAATACCATTAGCAGGATCATGGATTCCTTTAGCCAGCTCATATATTTCGTCCCATGTTGGTTCGTCCGGCATAGTCAGCCCTTTAGCAGCAAATAATTCCTTATTATACATAATGAAGGAACTTTCACCATAAAATGGCAAGGCATAAGAATCCCCATCCAACGAGAGAGATCCAACCATTCCTTGGATCAAATCATCTCGGTCATACCAGGCCAACTTATCTGCAGACAAAGTTTTAAAATATGGTTCCAAATTTTCGAGCCAACCGTTTTTTGCCCAGTTATTTGCTTCGTAGGGTCCTATATAGAACATGTCATAGGTCGTCCCACCCGTAGAAGCTTCAGTTGTTAGCTTCTGTCGTAAGTCATTCTCCGGCAAAACAGCAATGTTAACAGTTACACCATCAGCCTTGTAATCTTCTCTAGCAATTTTAGCCAACGCCTGTGATAGAGGGTTATTTGCAAGTGCAATATTAACCGTTACTTCTTCCATTTCCTTGGACTCTGCACCCCCAGTGGCGAAAACCAGTGTTCCTACCATCAGAAATATACTGCAGAACACTGCTAAAACCAGTACTTTTGAGAACCTTTTCATATGATTCCTCCATAAAATATTTCCCATACAGTTTCATGAGAAACTGTAAGTGATCAAATATAAGAAAACCTATAGCCTAAAATTATACATTTCTAAAAATTTAGATCTTAATAAAAATT
>CBDVAD010000048.1:0-13206 GCA_965371875.1 uncultured bacterium | reverse complement strand
GAATATCTTTATTAAAATTCAGTATATTCCCAATATTTGATCTGTTTTTTATATAGATTGTTTCAGTACCTTCAATTTCAGGCCTTCGATTAAATCCGGTTCCGGCAATATCGACAATTATAATCTTTCGATAACCCCTTTCTTTAATCATGCGGTAGGGGATATTATCATAAACTCCCCCATCAGTATATTTTCTTCCATCTATTTCAGTTTGTTTAAATGCAGGAAATGAGGCACTGGCAAGAAGATATTGAGAAAGCTGACCATAAGGGATATCATCAAGAAAGATCTCAACAGGCTTTAACCTATCTGTATTTAAGGTAACCAGACCAAGATCAACACCTGATTTTCTGATATTTTCCTCATCTACATAGGTATTTATTAGATTCTTCAGGGGTGTTGAATCAAGGCCTCCATACTTAAGAATTGATTTATTGATCTCCCTTAAATGGAGAAATTTAAATTTTCTAATACGGAATTTTCCATCCAGAATCAGATCAGGAGGGAGATTAACAACCTTATCCAGAGAGATATTCTCCCATAAATCCACGGCTTTATTATAATCATTCTGAGCAAATAATGTAGCATTCAGGGCACCTACTGATGCACCCGAAACAGCACAGAACTCAATTTTCAGTTCTTTAAATGCCTTCCATGCTCCAATTTGATAGGCCCCCTTTGCACCGCCTCCTGCGAGTACAAGAGCATATTTATCCCTTTTCTTCATATATTAACTATACACTTTTTTCCTGGTATATGCACTTTATTTTAAAATCAACTTGTAACTGCTCCGGTACTTGCAGAAGATACAAGCTTTGAATATTTATAAAGCGCCCCATTTTTATATTTTATCTCCGGGGCCTCCCAGTCTGCCAATCTGGTCTTTATCTCATCAACAGACAAATCCACTGTCAGAATTTTTTTATGACTGTTAATTGTAATAATATCACCATCCATGACAGCAGCCAGAGGACCTCCTGACTGTGCTTCAGGGGAAATATGCCCGACAACCATGCCATGGCTGCCACCGGAAAATCGACCGTCTGTAATTAGAGCTACATCCTTTGTCATACCCGCACCTGCAATGGCCGCAGTAGGTGCCAGCATCTCCCTCATCCCGGGTCCGCCCCTTGGTCCTTCATAACGAATGACAACTACTTCTCCACTAACAACCTCTTCATCAAGTATTGCCTGAAGAGCTTCCTCCTCACAGGAGAAGACCCTGGCAGGACCTGTATGAACAACTTCCTGCATTCCGCAGGTTTTCAGTACAGCACCCTCAGGAGCAAGATTTCCTTTAAGAATAATAATTGGACCGCTTGCCTTTTCCGGTTCTTCGAGGGGGTAAACAACATTCTGACCTTCAAGATTAATTGCTACATTCTCCAAATTTTCAGCAATAGTTTTTCCGGTGACTGTAAGACAGTCGCCATGGAGCAAACCGGCATCCAGAAGTATCTTCATCACCATTTGAACACCACCTGCCTGATAAAGATCTTCCATCACATACCTGCCAGCAGGCTTCATATCTGTAATAATTGGTGTTGTATCGGAAAAATAATTAAATTCATCAATATTAAGTTTAACATCCGCTTCTCTTGCAAGTGCAAGAAGATGAAGAACTGCATTTGTTGATCCACCCAGAGCCATAACTGTCCGTATAGAATTTTCAAAGGCTTTTTTTGTCATAATATCTTTAGGTCTGATATCCTTTTTTATCAGTTCCATCAGTGCCCGCCCTGAATCTTCCAGGTCATTTTGTTTAGCCTGATCAACAGCAGGAATTGAAGCATCTCCTGTCAGACTCATTCCAAGAGCTTCCATAGCAGATGCCATTGTATTGGCCGTATACATTCCACCGCATGCACCGGCACCGGGACAGGCAGCACATTCGATACCATGAAGATCTTCATCAGATATCAATCCTGCTGAGTGGGCACCTACAGCCTCAAAAGCACTCACAATATCGACAGCCTTTCCTTTGTAATGACCGGCCTTTATAGTTCCTCCATAAACAAAAATAGAAGGAATATTTAACCTTGCCATAGCCATTACGGTTCCTGGGATTGTTTTATCACACCCGCCAATTCCAAAAACACCATCCATCTGATGACCAATACACACAAGCTCGATCACATCTGCAATTGTTTCACGGCTTACCAGAGAGGCCTTCATCCCCTCGTGACCCATAGCTTCGCCGTCAGTAACAACAAAGGTGTTAAATCTAAGCCCCTTGCCGCCGTTTTCCTTTATTGCTTTTTTCCCATATTCTGCAAGTTCATCATGATGAATATTACAGGGAGACACTTCACTGCCTGCAGAGGCTACTCCAATTATTGGTTTTGTAAAGTCTTCATCTGTAAATCCTGCACCTCGAAGCATGGCCCTGTTAGGAGTACGGACAAGTCCTTCAGTCATATTTTTACTTATTCTATTAAATTTGCCGATTTTCCCATTCATCATAAAAATCCATTAATGTATGGTAAATCTTCTACTTTTGCAATAATAGCTTCTTTTGAAGCAAGAAGTGAGGCTGTTGAGTCCCATGTTCCTCCCAGCATTGAGGATCTGGTTGTATCCGGAATATTAAGAGCATAACCTTTATTATTAAAGCTGATTTCAGAAGACTTGATGTCTATTTCCATTTCCAGATCTGGATGTAACTCAAGCTCTGACATAAGAATTTCTATCACTTCCGCTGATACGGTGACAGCAGGAATTCCCATGGATCTGCAGTTGCCCTCAAAAATCTCTGCAAATGATTCACCAATTACTGCTCTGATCCCGGCTCTGTAAAGTGACTGGGGCGCATGTTCTCTGGAAGATCCGCAGCCAAAATTTTTATTAACTAAAAGAATAGAGAACCCTTTATATTCTTCCTGATTAAATGGATGTGATTTACTGCTTCCATCACTATTAAATCTTTCATCGTAGAAAGCAAATTCTCCCAGACCGTCGAAGGATACAACTTTCATGTAACGGGCAGGAATAATCCTGTCCGTATCTATATCATTTCCTCTGACCGGTATACACCGACCTGATACTGATGCCCTGATCATATTTTCTGTACTCATTTATACCTCCCGAAACTCTCTGACATCCACTATTTTTCCGGAGACTGCTGCTGCTGCAACCATAGCAGGGCTCATAAGGAGAGTACGCCCTGCGGGGGATCCCTGACGACCGATGAAATTACGGTTTGAAGAACTGGCAGACAGTTCCCTGCCTTTTAGTTTATCTGAATTCATTGCAAGGCACATTGAACATCCTGCATTTCTCCACTGGAATCCTGCTTCAGAAAAAATTCTATCCAGGCCCTCGGCTTCAGCCTGACGGGCAACCTGCTTTGATCCCGGTACAACCAGAGCCCTTACACGGGAATTTACCTTTCTCCCCCTGGCAATATCCGCAGCTGCACGTAAGTCAGAAATTCTGCCGTTTGTGCAGGAGCCGATAAATGCGACATCAATCGGCTGTCCCAATATGGGATCACCCTCTTTAAAACCCATATGTGTATATGCCCGTTCCACAGTAGCTCTTGTATCATCATCCAGATTCTTTAATACGGGCATCTTCTCCTGAATACCGACTCCCTGTCCCGGATTGATCCCCCAGGTAACCATGGGCTGGAGATCTGAAGCATCCATGGAATAGAAATCATCATAGACGGCATCAGAATCCGATTTTATTGAGTTCCAATAATTTATTGCCTTTCCGTAATCTTCATCTTTTGGTGCAAAGGAACGACCCTTCATATACTCAAAGGTTGTTTCATCAGGATTAATATATCCTACCCTGGCCCCCCCTTCGATACTCATATTACAGATAGTCATGCGCTCTTCCATGGAGAGTCTTTCTATTCCTGAACCGCCAAATTCATAGGCAAATCCAATTCCACCCTTGACTCCAAGATCACGGATTACCCTTAAAATTATATCTTTTGCATAAACACCAGGCTGAAGTTCACCTTTAATTTCTATAAGTCTGACCTTTGGTCTCCCGATGGCCATAGTCTGGGTAGCTAAAATATCTCTGATTTGAGAAGTCCCGACACCAAAGGCAATAGAACCAAACGCACCATGGGTGGAAGTATGAGAGTCACCGCAGGCAATAGTCATTCCCGGCTGGGTAAGACCAAGTTCGGGACCTATTATATGTACTATTCCCTGATTTTCACTGTTAAGATCGTAAAATGGAATACCATGTTTTTTTGTATTTATCTCCAGAGCTTCCATCATTTTTTCTGCAAGAGAATCTGCTAATGGTCGACTCTGATCTCCTGTAGGAACAATATGATCGACTGTTGCAAAGGTACGATCAGGGTACATAACCCCCAGACCTCTCTCTTCTATCATGGCAAAAGCCTGTGGAGAAGTTACTTCATGAATAAGGTGTAATCCAATAAAAAGCTGATCCAGACCGGAATCCAGAGTTTTTACTCTATGAAGATCCCATACCTTGTTAAATAGATTTTTTCCCATCTTTGCCTCACTTATTTTCACTTTCAAGGGTAGGCAGACTTTTCCTGGAATAACCTGCAAAAGCTGTTAATTCATCACCAATTGCCATAAGAACCTTACCTGTCCTTATTACCTCAATTATCCCATACACCTCAAACATCTTTTCAAGACCATCAATTTTTCTGGACGGACCAGTCACCTGAAATGTAATAGTTGTATCTGATATATCAACAACCTCACCCCTGAAAGCATGGCCAATCTGCATAATATCCGTCCTGTTCTCTGCAATACAACTTACTTTAATAAGTGCAAGTTCTTTCTCAACAATATCAAGATCTGCATAATCCCTGGCATGAACAACATCTACCAGTTTATTCAACTGCTTCAAAATCTGATCAAGAGTTTCTCTGTCACCTGAAGCTATTATATTCATATGGGAAAAATCAGGATTTCGGGCCGGAGAAGTTACAAGACTATCAATATTGTATCCCCTCCTTGAAAATACGAGAGCTATTCTGTTTAGTACTCCGGATTTATTTGCTACAAATAAACCAATTGCATGTGTTGCATATGTATCTGACATTTTATGTACTCCCCTTGGGTTTTTCCAGTTTTTCTTTGGGCGCTTCCAGAAGTATTTCATTCAATCCTGCGCCTGCAGGAATCATTGGAAAAACATTATCCTGCTTCTCCACCTCTGCATCTATCACACAGGGACCATCATTATAGGCCAGAGCTTCTGCTAATACTTTTCGTACATCCGAACTCCTTCTAATTCGAAAACCCTTCGCACCATAGGCCTGCGCAAGTTTTACAAAATCAGGATTACCCTTTAGATCAACACCGGATAGACGGTTATCGTAAAACATGTCCTGCCACTGGCGGACCATACCCAGATAATGATTATTAATAATCAGAATTTTAATTGGGAGCTTTTGGTTTACTGCTGTAGAAAGCTCAGATAGAGTCATCTGAAAACCTCCATCTCCCACGATTGCAATTACCACTTTATCAGGCCTGGCCAATGCAGCACCTATGGAAGCCGGAAATCCATAACCCATGGTTCCTGCCCCCCCGGAGGAGAGCCAATTACGCCCGGAGCTTGCCTGATAAAATTGTGCAGCCCACATCTGATGCTGACCAACATCAGTAGCAACAATTGCCTTCCCCTCTGTCAGATTATAGATCTCTTCAATAACATGCTGTGCCCTGAGTTTCCCTTCCTTCTTATAATTTAAGGGATAATCCCGTTTCCATTTCCGGACTTTCTTAATCCATTCAACAGTATCACCCTTCTCAAGATATGGAGCCATGGCTTCCAGAACTGTTTTAGCATCTCCGATTATACTCTTATCAACTTTAATTACCTTATTTATTTCCGACTGATCAATATCAATATGGATTTTAACTGCATCTTTACAGAACTCTGAAACTTTTCCTGTTATTCTATCATCCCATCGACTGCCGATAGACATAATCAAATCACACTCATAGACAGACATGTTCGCATATGCAGTTCCATGCATACCCAGCATTCCAAGACTAAGCTCATGAGTATCAGGGAAACATCCCTTTGCCAGGAGGGTATTTGTTACAGGAATCTGTAATTTTTCAGCCAGAAACTGAACACTCTTCTCAGCACCGGAAATAACAGAACCATGCCCAACCAGGAGAACAGGTCTTTTTGCATTTTTAAGTAACTCTGCAACAGCTTTTAATTCTGTCTCATCCGGACCCTTGGGAAGATTGTATCCCGGCAGGTGAAATGATTTATTATAGTCAGGATCTATCACTGCACTGGTTACATCCTTGGGAAGGTCTATAAGTACCGGACCAGGACGTCCGGACTTCGCCAGATAAAAGGCTTCATTCAGTATCCTTGGAATATCCTCTGCAGACTTGATCATATATGAATGTTTTACTACCGGGTAGGAAATTCCAAACATGTCTGCTTCCTGAAAAGCATCAAGACCAAGTGTCCATGTGGGAGCCTGGCCTGTTAATACAACAAGAGGAATAGAATCCATGTGAGCTGTGAGGATTCCGGTTATTGTATTTGTTGCTCCCGGCCCTGAAGTCACAAGGGCTACTCCTGTCTTACCGCTGGCCCTGGCATATCCATCAGCCATATGGACAGCTCCCTGCTCATGCCTGGTAAGCACAAGTTTGATGGATGAATCTACCAAAGCATCAAAAATGGGGATAACTGATCCTCCTGGCAGACCAAAAATATACTCGACACCCTGCTGTTGTATTATATCAACAATAATTTCAGCACCAGTTCGAAGATTTTTTGTCATAATAAAGCTCCTGTATAAACATAAATAACAATTTTGACAAATTTTATGTTAGTTTTTGATAGTGTTTTTGTATATTTCACTATATTTAACAGTAATCAGGATTATTTTGGATATGTCAATAGGTTGATATTTTATTTCCTGCATTATTAACCAAGGTATGTATATATACATAAAAAAAGAGAATATTTTTTCTGTAGGGAACGCAGATCTGCGTTCCTCACTATTACACAAACCTGTTACAATGAATCTATCACAATATGTACATCAAAAACACCTTTTCCATTTCTATCACCAGTATTATGATTATCTTCTTTAATTTAATCCTCCATATTCTTTTTCTTATCTGTTTCCCAATTGCAGGGATTATTTATGATATATCCTCTTATTCGATTTAAATCTTTTTCATTGCGGATAATGTGGTCATAATATGATTTTTGCCATTCAAAATTGGAATTATTAATTTGTCTTCGGATTTCACGTGTTACCGATGATTTGAAACCATGAATAATTTTGGATACAATCATTTTTGATCGATCGGAATTTAATATTTTTTGGTTGAAATATTTTTTGGAGGAATGCCATTTAGAGAAACGCAGATCTGCGTTCCCTACGTCATTGTTAATAATTATCACCCCATGAATATGGTTCGGCATAATAATAAATTCATCCAATTCAATATATTTAAAATGTTCCGGTATCTCAACCCAAAATTTATTTGTAATCTTACCTATCTGAGATAAATGCATAATATTATTTGAAATCTCACCGAAAATTTCCGAACGATTTTTTGTACAGATTGTTAAATAATAATATCCATGATGATTATAATCATAATCTTTTAATCTATTTGGTTTACGCTTTTTATCCATACACACTTTTTATCCTCTACTTTCTTAACAAATACAAATATACTCTCAAATAATTGGAATATCAATAATTTATTTTGAACAGGAAGGACCGCAGATCTGCGGTCCCTACGGGGAATAATTATTCTGTTCAAATTCCCCAAATATGATATGCTAATACTCCAATGAAATATAACTGTATAATAATAGGATCAGGCCCTGCTGGTTTTTACTCAGCTTTGAGTTGTGCAAAAAAAGGATATAAAACGGCTATTGTTGAAAAAGATCATTTTGGCGGGACAGGATTCAGAACAGGATGTCTGCCGGTTAAAAGAAATCTGGATGTTTTACGTAGAGTGGAAGAAGCAATTACTCTATCTTCAGGAGGTCTGTCCAGGGATCCTGATTTCAAGGATAATCTGATTGGAAATACTGAAACCTACATGTCCGGTATCAAAGGAATGATTACCAAACGTCTTAAAGAAGCGGGTATTGATATTTATACTGGAAATGGACGGTTTATTGATACAAAAACTTTCCTTGTGGAAAATAGAAAACTTGAAACGGATTACTTTATTATTGCAACAGGCACAACACCTGCAGCACCTCAGGGAATAACCCTTGATGGAAAGAAAGTAATAAGCCACATTGAAGCACTCAAACTTAAAACACTGCCTGATAGTATGATAATAATTGGCGGGAATGTAGAGGGAATAGAAATGGCCTCTTTATTCTCTTCTCTGGATGTTAAAATAACTGTTGTTGAACAACTTGATCATCTGCTTGATGGTACGGACAGAGATCTGATAAAACCGGTAATAGATGATCTTGTTTCAAAGGGAGTAATTTTTTTAACCGGCGTGAAAGCAGAAGCAGTAGAAGTAATCGAACAATTGGCAACTGTTACACTTAACTCTGATAAAAAAATAAGTGCAGAAAAAGTACTTGTTACAGGTTTAAGAAGGATGAACATCCCTGAGGGAATCGAAACAACAGGAATTGAATATACCAAAAATAGAATACCGGTAAATGAAAATCTTCAAACAAATATACCATCTATCTTTGCTGCAGGTGACATTAACGGTATCCATGGTATGGCACATATAGCAATTCAACAGGGAATGTTGATTACTAATGGACTGGAAGGTATAAAAGTTATCAGAGATTACAGCTCTCTGCCCCGGGCCATGTTCACACTTCCGGAAATTGCTGGCGCAGGGAAACAGGAATGGGAGCTGACAAAAGAAAATACGCCTTACAGAGTTGAAAAATATCCACTTAAAGATACCTGGCGCGCTTACTCCAGAGGAATTAAGACAGGGTTTATAAAAATGATTTTTAATACCAAAAATACCTTGATCGGAATATGGATGACCGGTGCTGATGCATCAGAAATTTTATCAACATCAGGCATCCTCATAGAGCAAAAGCTTACAGAATCGATGATCATCGACACGCTGTTTATTCATCCTACACTGGGAGAAGGAATTGTTGAAGCTATTTTTAAGAACATATAAAGTCTTCTTATGAATAGCATCCTCACTGAAAAACTTAAAGAAAGCTGCCTTCAAACAGCATTCAATCCTGATTTTCCCAAAATCAGGCATATCATCGGCTAATAGCCTGACCAGAAGGTCTTACAGCACAACTGGCTTGATTATTAGTTAAATTGTTCTTGCGTAACCATATATATTATAATAATCTATCAAAAGATGATACGTATAGTTTTCATCGGCAATGATAAAAAGTGTTTATCAATTATTAAAATGTCGGTTCCTAATATCAATATATCTCTAATCCCATTCAGTGCTGAATCAATTATATTTATTAGAAATGATAATCCTGATATAGTTCTTCTTGATCTGGATCTGCAAAACGAAGAATGGGTTCAGCTGCTTAAACAAATTCAGAATATAAATAAACCTCCTTCAATATTGGTAACCGGCGAATGTAACAGCTCAGAAAGGGTTATTAAAGCAATCAAAATGGGTGCTCTCGATTATATTCCAAAACCATTTAATCCGAATAATCTCCATCTACTGGAACGGGGAATAAAAAAATCAATCAGTATAACTCTGGAGAATACCAATAGAAGCTCTAAAGAGAAAAACTTCCACCTTCTTGATAGTGTTATAGGATGTTCAATACAAATACAGACTGTTAAGGAACTAATGCTATCCTATGCCGCATCCAGGGCAGCTGTACTACTGCTGGGTGAAAGCGGTGTAGGTAAAAATCTTATAGCTGAAACCATTCATAAAATTTCAAAAAGAAGCAAATCAACATATAAAACTATACATACAGCCGGGATTCCAACCACTCTCATAGAATCTGAGCTGTATGGAACAAATGAAGGTGCATTTACCGATGCAAAATCAAGACCGGGATGTTTTGAGTCAGCCAGCAAAGGTACACTGTTTCTTGATGAAATAGGAGAGTTACCGCTATCTGCCCAGGTAAAACTACTTAGAATCCTGGAGGAAAAAACAATTACAAGACTTGGAGGATCCAAACAAATCCCAATAGATGTAAGAGTAATATCAGCAACAAATATCAATCTTTCCAGAGCAGTACGAAAAAGATTATTCAGACAGGATCTTTATTACCGAATCAATACTCTGACAATTAACATACCGCCTCTACGAGAACGTAAAGAAGATATACCTCTTCTGATAGAACATTTCCTTAAGGAACCAGACTGTAACTACAGAATAAACTCTTTAGGCGTGGAAAAATTAACAGATCATCCATGGCCGGGTAATATCAGAGAATTAAAAAACACCATCGAAAGATCAAAAGCGCTCGCTGGTGATCTGTTTGTAATTGATGAAAAACATATTAAATTTTATGATTAATTAATCTTTCTAATCTTATATCCCTCGATAACAGGATATTTATTTCCATTCTCGTCCTCACTGTATCCCAGATATTGACCCAATACCAAAATTCTTGTATTCAGGGATATTTCTGCAGGATTGGGATTCCTGGAACGTCTGGCAGGAATCATAGCAGCAAATTCGAGTCCTGTAAGCTGAACAAAACACTGATACATATTAACATCCTCAAGACCATCCCATTCACCGTAGGAAAGCTCCAGCATACCTACAAAATTATCCTCATCTGCAAAAAGGACTTCTCTGGAGGAAACAACCCCTTCCAGGATTATATATTGATTCATATCGATTTCAGAACTTTTACCTGATTCAACCATAAGTACAATATCTTTAAGGGATAGATCAAAATTTATCTGTGCCTCAGGATTTGTTGCTACCTGTGCAGATAAACTTAACAAAATAAGCAGAAACAACAGGATGAAAGTATATTTTTTCATTGAATACCTCTTTCTTTTGATTTTAATTCGTAAAAAGGCTCAAGTCAAGTTCAGTTCTTTTTACAATATGCCGAAAATTTTATTATTAGCTTGAAAATTTAATATTTGGTTGATAGAATTAGGAGTGTATACACAGAATTGTCAATATATACTCTTTTTTAGCAGGTAAATTTGACAAACTAGAGAATGCCTAATAGTATAGTGGAATATGCAATTAAGGCAATTCAGAAAGAGGGCACATGAGTAATAATGAAATAGTACCGGGATTTGATGACGAAAGGGATGACAGCCTGAAAATTCGGCTGCAGAAGATTGAAGAAACTGAAAACTGTCTCATACTTTATCTAACTGGTTACATTGATACCTACAACTCTAATTTTTTCCAGAAACGTGTCTCAAAGGCCGTAGAGGCCGGGTATACAAAACTTGTTTTCAATTGCGGTGGATTAAATTATGTTTCAAGTACCGGAATCGGTTCATTTACAGCATTTTTAAAAGCTGTACGTCCCCGGGGTGGTGATCTTGTTTTGCTCGAAATCCAGCCAAAAGTCTATGAGGTTTTTCAACTTCTGGGATTCTCTCAATTTTTTAATATCAAAGATAACCTGACAGAAGCTGTTGAGTTCTTTGGATCCAATAAAAAAGAGGGAACTTCAGATGTTTTTCCAAAGATTTTCCAGTGTCCTATTTGTGCGAAAAAACTTAAGGCCACTAAATCAGGTAGATTCAGATGCTCTGAATGTAAAACTATTCTTGCAATTGATAACTCCGGTCAGGTTTTTCTGGGCTAACCGATAGTTATTCTATTCCCGGATTGGAAGAGCAGGTAATGACGGGTACTATCACATATAATCTAAATTTCAGTAACTATAATTAAGGAGATATTCTGTGGGAATATTCAGTCGATTTCGACGAATGTTGAAATCCAATATAAATGACGTAATTAGTAAATCTGAGAATCCGGAAAAAATGCTTTCTCAGGTTATTGTTGATATGAACCAGCAGTTGATAGAATCAAAAAAAAGTGTTGCATCCTCTATTGCAGATGAAAAACGCCTTGAACGTCAGATGAGAAATAATCAATCCCTTGCAAAAGAGTGGGAAGAAAAAGCCAGACTGGCAGTTAAAGCAGGAAAAGACGATCTTGCAAAAGAAGCCCTTCTCCGTAAACAGGAATTTGATAACCTTTATAATCAGTACAAACCCCAGTGGGATACCCAGCATGAGGCAGTAGAAAAGCTGAAAACTGCACTAAGGCAGCTTCAGCAGAAAATCGAAGAGGCACAGCGAAAGAAAAACCTGTTGATTGCCAGATCAAAGAGAGCAAAAGCCCAGAAAAAAATTCAGGAAACTGTTTCAGGTTTATCAGACAACTCTGCCTTTGAGGTTTTTGATAGAATGGCAGCCAAGGTAGAAAGACTTGAAGCAGAAAATGAAGCCACCCTGGAACTGGCAGAAATAGAGGGTAGTAATATGGATCTGGAAAGACAGTTTGCAGAACTTGAAAGCGGTACTGCATCAGCCGATCTTCTTCTGGAAGACCTGAAACTGCGTATGATCGAAAAGGATGAGTCTGATAACAGCAAATAATATCTCTGTAATATCAGAAGATCCCATATTTATTAACCAAATAAAAATCTTCAGTCAAAAATCCAGTTTTAATTTCAAATTTATAAGAAACCAATGGACAGAATCACCAACTGACCTGTTTATAATTGATTTCAACCTTCTGGGTAATTTTCTGGGAGGAATGACCAGTTTATCTAAAATAAAATTCATAGTACGTGGTAAACAGAAAGACCTGAAACCTTCGTTTAATGCAGGTTGTATAGATTATTTAAAAACACCATGTGATATGGAAGAACTTGAAATTCGTCTTTCGAATGTCTTTAATTTAAAATCAGACAGTCTCAAGTGGCAGAATATAACACTCAAACAGGATAGTATTACAACAAAGGGCTTTTCTGTAAATATAAGTGTGGAAGAGCATTATATATTAAAAATGCTGATTCAAAACCTTGGGGAACCGGTTCCAAGAGAAGCCCTGTACTTTGTTCTCCCTGGAAATCATAAAAAGGACTCAAGAGTAGTCGACATGCATATTTCAAATCTACGAAAAAAGATTAGGAAACTCCAACTAAAAAGTAAAACAGACTGCGGGAATATAAAAACAGTTCGGAGCTATGGGTATATGACTCAGTAAGAATGCCTAAAATGAAACTTTCTCTTTTTTTACTTTCAATTTCTCCCAATGCTTATTAAACTTGTAT
>CBDVAD010000047.1:0-13335 GCA_965371875.1 uncultured bacterium | reverse complement strand
CTGGTTCTGTTAATTATATATAGATCGGATACAGCACTTAGCCCTCCAGGATTTCTACCCTCAACTTCAAGAGCCGCAAAGGCAATGATGTTCCCCTCTCCTGATGCAGAAAAAGATCTATAATCGGAAAGCCTTATATTGATGAGAGTAGTCTCCTTTCTGCTCTCCGGGTCAATCAGCACCAGCGCCGGTTCTTTATCGGCTGTTTCTCTATATACTATCCATCCATCTTTGGTAATGACAGGAAGGTAATAGTTCGATTCTTCATCAGGGGATAATAATCTGCCTTCAAGGGAAGTTATATCGGAATATTTCTCTCTTAATTCTGACTCCATAGCAGAAAATATCTCACTGGTATAGTTCCCTGTAATTTTTTTTACATAATGATTAAAACCCAGGAGAGGGAATTTTAAATAATCTCTATATATTCTAACAAAAATATCATCACCGTAAGTACGTGCCAAATAATTGTTAATAATATAACCAGCGACATAGATCCTGCTGTGTGGTGGATGATAAGAGCTATATGCAGACTGTCTCCAGGAGAAAAGCTTATCTTCAAGAATAAGAGCTTTTGAGAACATCTCAAAAAATGGATTGTTCCCCCGTCCTCCGCCTGTAAAATCAGATTCAAGTTTTACAGCTATCCCCTCTATAGCCCATCCCGGCATAAGGCCACCGGGTACTGAAGAAACACTCTTGCCCATTACCCTGGACAGTTGATAAAAGAGTCCCTCCTCTATGGTCATATTAACATAATGTGTAAGCTCATGGATTAGAAGAAATCTTAACCAGTTATCAACTTTAGCACCTAACTCCGGTGTTGAGGGAGATTCAATATACATATTGATATGAGGGGGCACCGGATAGAAGGACCCGTTAGCCATATCTATCCTGTCATGAACTACAATAGTTATTTTTTCAGGGTATGATTTAAAAAATTCAGTCACAGAAGTGTATACATCTTCGCAGAAGCCAATTATTTCAACTACAGATTCAGTGCTGATCTCTTCGTAGATAATTCTAAAGTGATTTGTTTCGGTTTCAATCCATCCCTCATAGGGCTGTGTTGGTGATCCGGCAGCTAAAGTAATGAAGGTTACCAGAAGAAAAATTATAGTAAATACCTGTTTCATTGTATTCAGTATAAAATAATGTAATAGTTATAAAAAGCCATATTACAAAATATCAGTTTTTTATGATATATCTTGACCATCCTTATGCCCAGGGCTACTATCTCGAAGATGAATAAGCAAGAATTACCTGTTAGAAAAATTATCAGTCTGGGATTTCCTCTTTTTGCCGGAAATTTTTCTTTTTATCTGCTTCAGCTTGCTGATACAATAATGGTAGGTCGTTTGGGCACAAGTAGTCTTGCAGCGATTGCAATGGCAGGTCTTTTTACAGGAATACTTTTTACCTTTGTGTGGCCTGTTCTTATAGGTACGCAAGCCATTTCGTCGAGGCGATTTGGCAAACAACAGGCTGAGAGTAATAAAGCAGAACAGGATAGATTAATTATAGAGACCGGGTTGTCCCTGGATAATGGTATTGTTGTAGGCCTTTTTGTAGGGGTTTTAGGACTGATTTTTTCTTTTACTGCAAATCCCATACTTACTATTCTGATTAAAGATCCTGATCTCCTTCCTTTATCAATGCAATATATCTCTGTATTCAGGTGGGTTCTTCCATTCAGTGGTATTATGATGTCTATGTCTGGTTTTCTTGGGGGAATAAATAGAACTAAAAGTATTATGATATCCAATGTAGGCGGAAGTCTTCTAAATATTCTATTCAACTATATATTTATTTTTGGCAAGATAGGCTTTCCGGCTTTTGGTATTAGAGGTGCTGCAATAGGAACAGTTATTGCCGGTTTATGTCAGTTGATTTATTTGTTTGCAGTAATACGATTTGATAAAAATGTACGACCTTACAGGATGCTCAAGTTTGAAGCTCTTGATCTAAATGTAATGAAAAGCATATTCAGTATTCTTCTGCCCTTAGCTGTGCAAAATATGTTTGCACTTGCAGTTTTCCTCGTATATGAATCTATTATTGGTTCTATTGGAACAGTCTATTTAGCTGCTATTCATGTTATATTTTCGATTTTTAGAATAAACAAGACCCTTATTGGAGGTTTTGCTCAGGGATCAGCTATTCTTGTGGGGAATGCTTTAGGTTCAGGAGACAAGGAAGGTGCAGTAGAAATTGTTCATGGATGTCAAAAAATAGCTTCTGTTATTGGAATTGTTGTAGTTTTATCTGTACTTATTTTCCCCGGGGCCATAATGGGTATATTTGTAAAAGATATTCAGACCATAACTATTGGGATAAAAGCCCTTTATTTTTTTGCAGCATTCTTTTTTATAGAAGTTATGGGTTATTCATTTGAGATTATTTTTGGTGGAAACGGATGGGGTCGGTATGTTCTGTTTTCTGAATTCACAACTAATGTGATCTTTATTATTGGCGTAACCTTAATTCTTGTCTTTATTTTTGATATCGGTATTTATGGAGCCTGGATTGGATTTGCACTTTATCAGGTTTTTCATTCATTAATTTTATTTATTGGGTTCATATCGAAAAAGTGGCTTCATGTAGAAGTGGAAAGAGGGACCAGATCATGATGTCAGAGAAATATTCAATCCCGGTAAAGGCCATTATTGCCTGTCTTTTATGGTCGACAGCATTTGCCGGTGTTAAGATTGGTCTCTATTATACAACTCCATTTTTCCTGGCGGGAATAAGATTTTTTATAGCAGGAATAATGCTTATTCCCTTCAGCGGTCCTTTTAAAGATTACATAAAATTAATTTGGCTGAATCGTAGATTAGTGCTAAGTGTAGCAGGCCTGCAGAGTGTTGTTATGTATGGATTATATTTCACTGGAATAAATTTTATTCCAGGTTCAATCGCTGCTATAATTATTGGAGCTTCTCCTCTTGTCACAGCCATTGTTACTCATTTTTCTCTGCATGATGATAAATTCTCACGGGATAAGCTTATTGCAATTCTCCTGGGTGTCCTTGGAATTATTTTTGTAGTTTCAGGAAGGCAGGTTTTAGGATCAGTTGGGACCCTTGATCTGGTAGGGGCCTTTCTCCTTTTTGTAAGCATGATTGTTTCGGCTTTTGCAAATATTCTGGTTGCACGACACCGGAGTAAGATAAGCCCGGTATTTCTAAACTCTTCCCAGTTGGTAGTGGGAGGGCTGGTCCTTATGCTTATATCTCTGCCTGTTGAAGGTGTTCCGAATATTAGCTGGAATTTTGAGTTTATTACAGCTCTGTTGTGGTTAAGCTTTCTTTCTGCTGCTGCATTCAGTTTATGGTTTTCTCTCCTGAAAAAACCCGGAGTTAAAGTTTCTGAGTTAAATATGTGGAAATTTCTCATTCCTGTATTTGGAGCTTTATTTAGCTGGATAATTCTTCCTGATGAATCACCTACAATAATAAGTATTGCTGGTATGATTATCATTACAGCATCTATAATAGTTTACTATTTACCAGGTAAAAAGGGATTAAATCCGTTAATGCACAAATAGAAATGAAGGTTTTGTCAGTCAATTGGCCGGTTCTGTTTCTATCTGCATCAATTGTATAAATAATTTCTTGACAGCTGGTTTCTACCGCTATAATATCGATTTTATGGATAAGAAACAGATTACACACTTAAATCAATTAGAAAAAATAGCAATGAAATTGAATCCCAAGTCTCTGATAATACCAGGAGGAGACAGATTCGAGGATTTGTCTGTTGTAAAATATTTTCAGTATAAAAATTATATCAACAGGGTCATTCTTGTAGGTAATAAAGAAAAAATGATTATTGCTGCCGACAAAATAGAACTGACTCTTAATGATAATGACCTGATTGATGCTGAGACTCAGGTTGAAATGGCAAAGAAAACTGTTGAAATAGTTAACAAGGGAGAGGCTGATATTATCCTTAAAGGTGGTATCTCAACTCCTGTACTTAACAGGGAGATTATTAAAATAAAAACCCATGATACAATTTCTCTGGTTACTCTTTTCCAGGCTGGATGTATTGGAGACGGACGGTTATTTCTTCTTACCGATCCAGGTGTTACAGTGGACTGTAATTTTGACAGGATGATAGATCTTGTGAATAATGCAGCGGATGTTGCAAGTACAGTACTTGGGATAGAGATGCCCAGGGTCGCTCTTCTTTCTGCAAATGAAAAGGTTATTCCATCTCTTCCCTCTACCGTACTGGAGGATGAGCTTACCAAAAGCGAATGGGATGGTAAGCTTGTTTATGGACCTTTGTCATTTGATCTGGCTGTGGATCAGGAATCTGCAAAGATCAAAGGTATCTATGAAAGGAAGGGTGAGCTAATTGCTGATGTAGCCGGCAAGGCAGATATTCTTGTTTGCCCGGGACTTGATTCTGCAAACATTCTGTATAAGGTTATTATGAGTATGACAGCACACAATCTGGCAGAGACTGCAAGTATAACCATGGGAGTAAAGGTCCCCTATATTATACTCTCCAGGTCGGAACCGGAAATCTCAAAGATAAATTCAGTTGCTCTATGCTGCATAATGGCAGACCGTAAGGGAAAATAATAAGGTACTTATGTTTGAATATATCGATTTTCAAAGAAGAGAAGGTATTCATTGTAAAGATGATATAAAGCTCTTTGGCCTTTCCACCTGTGCCTTTTGTAAACGTGCAATAAGTTTTCTTGAGGAAAATGAAATTAAATATGATCTTGTATTTATGGATGAAATAGATCCTTACCTTAAAAGCAGAGCAAAAAGAGAATTTCGAATAAAATTTAATGAAAGTATGAGCCTTCCTGCTCTTGTTATTAATGAGGTTGATTTTCAAATTGGATTTATACGTATAGCATGGGAACGAATGTTTTCGTCTCAACTAATTGGTCGTACAAAAAAAGATACAAATAGTTCAAAAAGCATTGTTACTGAAGTGAGTAAGTTTGTAGATGCTACAGCAGCTCATAAGAAATGGTATATTAATCCTGACAGTGGGTTTAGAGTAAAACTTGAAGAAGGACTGCTTGTTAATTATAAGCGATATGGGTTTTATCATTGTCCCTGCAGGGAAAGTGACGGAGAAGGAGATAACAGAGATATTGCATGTCCATGCAGTTATGCTGAAGATGATATAAATGAGTGGGGGCAGTGTTTTTGCGGCCTGTATGTTTCAAAGGAATTCCATGATGCAAGAACAGAGCTTGGAAGTATTCCCGAGAGGAGAAAGGAATCATGACATTAAAAGGTGCATTATTTTTACTGATAACTGTTAGTTTTACAGTAACGGGACAGGTTTTAATGAAGAAGGGGATGCCCTTATCGGGGAATTTAGGTATAAGAAGTATTTTTTCAAGTCCTGTATTGATAACCGGTGCTCTTTGCTATGTTGCCGGCTTTTTTAGCTGGCTTCAGGTTCTAAATATACTCCCACTGAGTATCGCAATGCCGTCATCAAGTATTTCATTTATTTTGATAGTTTTTGCTTCAGCATTATTTTTAGGAGAACCTTTAACTGTTTTTAAACTACTTGGTACTTTATGTATATTTGGCGGTGTTTTAATGATTTCCAGGGGATAATAGCGCATAAGGCATTTCAGCTGGGATTTATATACCTTTGTTTATTTATTGATGAAGATATAGATGTTGTAAATAAACTAAAATCAGGTTATACAATACTGTCAGTTCAATATTAGTTATAGTATAGAGTTAATTTTTTTTGAGAAAACCGGGGAATAGATTTTTCTCAGGTGTCTAATCGTAAGGAGTAATAAAATGGGAAAAAGACTGTATGTGGGGAATCTTCCCTTTTCACAGGACGATCAAACTATGGAAGAATTATTTGCCGAATTCGGAACAGTAGAATTTGCAAAAGTGATTACTATTAGAAATTCCGGGCGAAGCAAGGGTTTTGGATTTGTTGAAATGTCCACAGAAGAAGAAGCCCAGGCAGCTATTAGTCAGATGGATGGGAAAGAAATTGAAGGTAGAAATTTAGTAGTAAATGAAGCAAAACCCCTGGAGAGAAACGATAATCGTGAAGTTGGTCAGGAGGGATATTAGGATTTGTCCTGATTTTGAGATCTTTCATTATCACTCTTCTCAGCTATAATACAATTCAGTTTGAATTGGAGAAGTTATTAATATATATTCATAATATCTCCACTTTAAAAAAAGGTTTATTTCTTTTACTTGCTTATAGGATAATCTTTGGTTGATTCTAAAAACGGCTGGATTAGCAGCTTATGCAAATGGAGTTCTTTTGGATTACGAAACTGATTCAAACCGATAACCATTTCTTTATGGCCTTTTTCAGGTTGAGCGCGGTAAGTTCCAAACAAGGCATCCCACCATGGGAAATTAAAACCAAAGTTAGAATTGGTTTCCTTTGAACTGATTGAATGATGAACCCTGTGCATATCGGGAGTAACAACAAAGCAGCGCAGCATTTGATCAATTTTTGGTGGAATATAAATATTCCCATGATTAAACATTGCAGTAAGATTTAACAAAACTTCAAAAATTATAACGGAAAGTACAGGAGGTCCAATTACAGCTATTACAGCAAATTTAATCCCCATTGATATGATAATTTCCACAGGGTGAAACCTGGCTCCTGATGTAACATCCAGATCCATATCTGTATGGTGCATACGATGAAATCTCCAAAGAAGTGGAAGTGAGTGAAACATTGCATGCTGGATATAGATTGCACCATCCATCAATAGCAGAGAAATAATTATTACCAACTGATAGGGGATTGTTACATTATTAAAAAATCCCCAGCTTCCTTGTTGTGCTAAAACTGCTAAACCGGTAGCAAGTATAGGAAATGTAAATCTCATTACCAGACTGTTAAAAAATACAACTCCAATATTACTATACCAGCGAACAGCTTTGGAATAATTTAATGTACGACGGGGAGCCAATAGTTCCCAAATAGCAACCAAAATGAAAATTCCAAAGAAAAAGCTTAAGCGAATTACTGTTTCATTATCTATGATCCATGTTTCCATATTTAACCTGCTCTTTAATTTATATTTAATGGAGAATCTGTCTTGTGGGGCACTTTGCCGGATGGTACATGCTTCGATGCTGATTCCAGATGTACATCCTGATCATCAAAGAAAATATGCGGCTTAAAAGCTTTAAGGATTTTTGATTTATCCAAACCACCCAGGAAAAATATTTCATCTACATATACACCCCAATGTCGAAGCGTTTTTATCACTCTCATTTCAGCAGGACTGTTACGGGCAGTAACTATTGCGATTCGTACCGGAGAATATTCGACTTTATGGGGAAGCCTTTCCTGAAGACGTGACAGCTTTTTAAGCAGTTTTGCATAAGGCCCATCATTTAATGGAGTGTCCTGTTTTTTATCTTCTGTATCCTGAAATTTTTCAAGGCCTTCCGCTTTGTATACAATTTCACTTTCATCACTAAAAAGAACTGCATCACCATCAAATGCAATACGAACCTGTCCTTCAGGTATTTCCCCCATACTGCTGGGAGGGTCTTTAACAAGTGCAACTGCACATGTTTCGCTGTCAATAACCTTTTGTGCATCTTTAGTATTTGTTGTTAAAAATAAATCTACATCAAATGCATCGAGGTAATCGACTACTGATTCACCACCTGTAAAGGCCGATCTTGTAATATCCAGTTTTTGTTTTCTAATGTTGGAAAATACACGAATACCAGTTTCAGGACTGTTTCTTGACATAACTACTATTTGAATAAGGGGTGTTTCATTATCAGGTTGGAATTTATTCAGAGACATCAATGCTTTTACCAATGGAAATCCAGTCCCGGGATCTAAATCTTCAGTCTCATGGTTTTCCATATATTTTCGATATTCTTCTATAGCTTCACCAGGGTTTGTATCATACTTCTTTCTAAAAACAGCATCTGCTTCGCTTAAGTCAAACAGGGCCGTAGATGTGATACCAATTACTAATGTGTCTGACAAATCCAAAGGCATGAAAACTCCTTTTACTGGAAACTGATTTTTTAGTTTTCCTGAAAGTATTATATCTAATAAGTTCCTCTTTAGTTTAGTGCAATTACTGGAAAATAAAATTATAGTTTCATTATCCCTTTTTTCCCAGATAGTAGTTATAGTCACCCTCATAAATCTTCATGGCACCATGATCAATCTCAAATACACGGTTAACCACATTTCTTAAAAAGTAACGGTCATGGCTGATAATTATTATTTTTCCTTCAAAGTTCTGGAGAGCTTCGAGTAAAACTTCTCTGATGGTAATATCAAGATGATTTGTTTGTTCATCAAGTACTAAAAAGTTTACAGGACCAGCTAAAAGACATGCGAGCATAACCCTGCTTTTTTCTCCACCCGAAAGGATACTAATTTTCTTTTCCACATCATCACCTGAAAACTGAAAAGATCCCAGTAAATTCTTTATATATCCAATGGACTCATTTGGAAGTCTGGCTGCTACCTCTTCATAGATACTGTTATTATAGTTTAGAAGATCAGATGAATATTGACTGAAGTAACCTAGATTTATGCTTGCTCCCAAAGTACTGTTTCCGGTAGTTGCTTCAGTCTGTTCTGAAATTACCTTTAACATAGTTGATTTCCCTGCACCGTTTATACCAGTCAGAGCAATTTTATTACCTCTCTCAATTATTCCGCTTATTCCACTGAAAACAGGGTGTGCGGAACCATCAGGTAAGGGCCACTCTTTAGATAAGTTTTCCATACTAACCACAATATCTCCACCTCTGGTTATTGGGTTTAACTTTAATTTAATTATCTTAGGGTCTGGTGGAACTATAATTCTTTCCACCTTTCCCAGCATTTTTACCCGGGATTGAACCTGGGCAGCATGGGAGGCCCTTGCTGCAAATCTGGCAATAAACTCCTCTTCCTTGGCAAGCATAGCCTGCTGCCTGCGTTGGCCAGAGATTAGTTGTTCTCTACGAATTTTACTTTCCTGGAGGTAGAAATCATAATCCCCACTGTAGGTAACAATAGTTTCTCCGGCAACTTCTATTGTTCTGTTGCAGATTCGTGTCATAAAATCCCTGTCATGGCTGGTCATCATGACAGCACCTTTAAAAGATTTTAACCATTCTTCCAGCCAGATTATGGTTTCAATATCCAGATGATTTGTCGGTTCATCAATAAGAAGTACATTTGGGTTAAGAACCAGAATACGTGCCAGGGCAATTCGCATTTTCCATCCACCACTGAAAGTTTCTACCGGTTGGTTCTGTCTCTCTTGAGGTATGCCAAGGCCATCCAGTATTGCTTTGGCATTATCTTCCAGTTCATATCCTCCAAGATTCTGAAACTCGGATTGTAATTCACCGTAATGGTTCATAAAGTTTTCCATGCCATCATCATCCATGGCTGACATAGCTTTCTGGTCGGACATTAGATGTTCCATTTCTGACATTTTTATACTGGCTTCATAGACACGTCCGGCTCCAGCAAGGACTTCATTTAAAACAGAATGTCCAGCCATCTCTCCTACGTCCTGGGAAAAGTAGCCTGCAACAATGCCAGGATCTACTGTAACTGTTCCTTCATCCGGCTTTTCCTTTCCGGAAATTAGTCTGAATACTGTTGTTTTACCGGAACCATTTGGACCCACCAGACCAATTTTATCACCAGGACGGATAAGAAATCCCGCATTTTTAAAGAGTATTCGACTGCCATAAGCTACTTTTATATTAGAGAGATTTACCATTGTATTGGACCTCGAAATAAATTCAGATTGGAAATGTGCCGATTTTACCTTAAACAGTGCGGGGCTGTCAATTTTTACTCAGACAAAAAAAGAAATCTGTTGTATAATAAATCGTATGAAATCATCCCCAAATAAAATAGTAGTATCCTTAAAAAGTATCTGTCTCCTGCTGACAGTTTTTCTTTTTATTATTTTTCCAACCGCTGTATCAGCACAGGAGAATCCGGCTTCTTTAGCAGTACTTCCATTTGAGAATATGAATGGCAATCCCGATCAGGATTATTTAAAGGGTATTATTACCTATATTCTGGTTGAGGACCTCTCCGGTTCAGGTGCTCTTGTAATTTTAGAGCGTCAAAATATTGAAGAGCTTATAAAAGAGCAGCAGCTTCAGTTCACAGGGCTTATGGATGACAAGGGGGCAATTGAGGCAGGTCAGCTCCTGGGTGCATCATATATGCTGAAAGGTGGATATGTTTTTCTGGGACAGGATATCTTCATTAATATTACCCTGATAAATGTGGAAACCGGAAGCAGTCATACTTTTTCGGAACGTGGATACCAGGAGAATACAGTTCATTCTCTTTCAGAGAAACTTCTAAATTATATGACTGGTAATAAATTCTCTCTGCAGATTCCTTCCGGAGAAAGAACTATTCTTGCTTTGGAACAACAGGAACCGGGTATAGTTGAACTGTATTCATATATTATTGATGCACGGGTATTCATAGATGATGAGTTTGCTGGATATACCACGGGTGATTCAACGGTTCCACTTGTGTTGGAGGTTTCTCCAGGCTGGCATACTGTCAGGGTTCATCTGGTGAGAGATTTCGGAGTTATTGAGCTCCCTGAAATAACTTTTCATGATTGGCAGGAGCAGTTTAATCTATTGCCGGGAGACAGGGTTATTCTGGAAGACAGAACACGCCACTTCAATGATCTCCTGTATGATATCAAGCAGCTTCTAAGAAAATCGATTCAATTTAATATCGGTTCCGGAGAGCAGAAACAGATAGATCATTCAATAGATTTTATTGATCGGGAAGGAAAGGAAGTAAAACTGGAACTATCCATAAAATTTGAGGAGACTAATACTCCCCGGCATGGTGGCAGTGCTGAGGTATCCTTTAGATATCAGGATGATGATTACAGCTTTAAGTACTTCGCCCCTGATGGAAAGGACATTGACTTTTCAGAGGAGATCGGAAAAATTCGCCTCGATATTGATCTGGAGTGTAATTCCACATACAAATATGAACTGGATTACAGTATCTGGAGGACTGATGTCTGGCAGGGGATGCACCGGGACTAATAGATTACAGTGGTTACATACTGATATAAATTATATATCTACTTTATTAATAAATCATAATCCTTTATTTAAGGAAGCCAGCCTGTTATAGGCAGCCTGGCGTTGCTCTATATTTGGTAGATCAACAAATGGATGCCAATCTGATTTACGGAGCTCATCCCAATCCTCATCCAGGACAGAAGAATCGTCATAGATCACGGACCTGGTTTTCTTATCATATAAATAGAGGTATCCCGGACTTACAATATACAGGACGTCACATGGCGCATTTTTATCATTGTTGACCAACTGGAGGAATGTTCCTGGTCTGGTAAGGACGGCCTGGTTGGGTATTACTTCCAGTGGATATGGTTCTTCATTGTTTATTTCCTTCATCCATACTTTGAGAATTCCACTTTGAACGAATGTCACCTGTGTCACAAAAGGGGAAATTTGGATTTTAGAGCTAATTCCCGGGGCAATTCTACCACCAGCGATACTAAAGCCCTTAAACATATTGAATGGCAGGCTACTTTCGCTGTCTCCCGGGTTGAGAAACGGTGATACAAGAGTACCATCCGGTACCTGAAATGGATCCGGCATAGTAAAAATATGGTTCATTATTTACCTCCATATAAAGTCTTCTCAATTATTAAATGTCCTGCTTTTATAACTCTATTCTAATTAATTTCCATTCCTTATTTGCAAATTCTATGAATACAGATTATAGCAATTGCACAAATATTAAAACATATTATTTTGGAAATAGTATAATCATGAGAATAGGTATCCTTGGGCTGACGGAGTGATTAAAGGTAGGGTAAATAACAAAATGTTATAAAATCTTATCTTCTGTATATGGAAATTTGTTTACAGATAAGAAAGAGTATCGGGAAAGGTAGGAGTATTATGGCAGAATTAAATGACAAAAGCAGTAAATTATATAAAAACAGGAAAAGACTAATATTTATTTTCATATTTGTTTTAGTTCCTTTGTTTATGTTTGGACAGGTAGTTTTAACAAATCCGGGGATTCCTGAAAGTGAGACTATTATATATTCTCAGAATACAGAAGGAAAACTGGAAACTGTTAAATATGTGTTGGAAAAAATTACTGGTGACAATGAGTCATGGTTGGAGTATAGGTTTTATTCAAACGCTAAGGATGTCTTTATAAAACTTAATCCGGAGACCCTAACGGCTTTTTACTCAGAAGTGTGGGATAGACAGGATGAGAGTTCTGTACATAGTATTAATGAAGTACTTCTTAATATTAAACAGGTTAAAGATGGTGAATTGCTTGTTACCGATATGGAAGGATTTTTGGTCGGTCTTCGTGGCTTTCCATGGAAGAAAAATGCCAATGCTAAAATAGTTTTTCTAAACCGTTCCGGAGGTTTTTCCCCGGAGCTTAAAATAAAAGGAAAAGAAACTGTTCAGATAGCAGATCGAACATATGAGTGCTGGAAGGTACAGGTTGGGATGAAGGGTATTATCGGTGCTGTCTTTCCAAAGTCATATTTTTGGTATTCTGTTGATTCTCCTCATTATCTTGTTCGTTCAGAAGCAGCTGGTATACCTGGCAGTCCAAAAATTATACTTGAAATTCAATCTTATTCTATAGATTAGCAATGGGCTTAAATCTAATATGAAAAAAGCTGTTTTAGTGATATTGTTTATTTTTTCAGGAATATTTGTCTTCTCACAGACAGAAGAAAAAGTAATTGGAAGTATTACTATATCCGGTTTAAAAAGAACAAGGGAATCTGTAGTATATAAGATACTTGGAGTTGAAGAAGGAGACAAAATTTCTTTATTTGATGAAGAAGTTTTTACACAGGAAATATTAAAAACAGGAATTTTAAGACCCGGAAAAATAACCTGCAATGAGTATGAAGACTATATTGATATTAATATTGAAATAAAAGAAAAATGGACTTTGATACCAATTCCTATAGTTTCAATATCAGGAGAAAATCAATCCTACGGATTTGTCCTCCTTGAACAGAACTTTTTAGGCTTAAGAAAACTACTTTTTGTTCAATCTGCTTATTCTACATTAGCCGGGCTGACAGGTGGTATTATGTATAGGGATATAGATATTCTTCCTGGTGATTTGTATTTACTCACAGGTGGATTTTTAACCAATAACAGTGATGACTCTTATGTACATACAGCGGGAATTCTGGGTATAGGAAAAGAATTTACTAAGTTAATACTACAATCCCAGTTTAAATATGATCATTTTATATTTGACAGTTCGGAACAGAATCAGTTTATAAGTAATTCTTTTAATATT
>CBDVAD010000046.1:0-13555 GCA_965371875.1 uncultured bacterium | reverse complement strand
ACAGCAACAGTAGAATCATTAGATTTTAATTCCTCCTCAGCCAAAGTAAATAAAATTTTTTTATTTTTCAATTTTTAATCTCCCTCTAAAAGTATTTAATTTTTTATTTAATCTGCTCCACTAAAAGATTTAACTTTCAATAAAGTTTCTGAAGAAACAACTAATGCTGAATCTTTTACTAAGTTTACTGCTCTTTGTGCAAGAATCCGAGTTGGATCAACATGCGGTTGATGACAGTGACTTTTTGTTAAAACTAAAGGAAAGAATGATAGGAAAAGTTAATGATAATGAATGATAGGAAAAGTTATATTGCTTGTCAATCGAATTTTAAGAGAAAAGGCCAAAATGTAGAAATTTCTGTTATGTACTGTCTTAATTGTTGAAATACTATTTTGTTTCCAGACAAATCGTATGGTTTCTCACGATCTCAACATTAAACAGCTTTATTTTGACTAAAAATACATTCTATACTACACACCTCTCCTTTTAAGTAAAAACTGGAGATAATTAAACTGCAATATTTGAATAATCCAAACCGGGGGGAGGCCGTCCTATCTTTCTCAGATGCTTCAATATCTTCCTGATTTCAGGAGGATTCCGGATAACTGCAATAACCCTCACCTCTGATCCGCATTTCGGACAAACCATGGGGTCTATTTCATATACTTTTGTTAGTAACCGTGCCCATGCTTTTCTTGAAGTTCTGTCTGAAACTTCACTCTCTTCTTCATCAATAGTCTTTTCATTTCCAGAGCTTTCCTGTTGTGCTGCTTTCCATCCAGAAGGAGCATGTTTTATAATTTCAGGATGTTCTGTCCATTTCCCTCTGGTTCTGGATGCATATAATCCATATCGTCTAATATATTGAACACCCTTGGGAGGAATATGCTGTGCCTGGTCGGAGCGTTCCGCTCCTGCTCGGGCTGGCGTCCCGGTAAGCTCAGCTAAAAAGTCCGGGCCATCAAACATATGAATATTCTCCCCAAAATACTGATTGTAGCGTGTATGAAACAGTACCCTGCCCTTAAATGGTTAGTAATGCAGCTTTTTAAGACTCACAGGAGCGCGGGAAATATATTCAGTCAGACTGATCCTTGCTTTGTCTGTCAAAATCCGGACGGAGTTATCAATACTAAAACCGGAATGCTTCCAGCCAAGTAGATTCCGCGAAAAGTTCTTAGTAATGAGATTTTTTTCCAAAAAGAGGTTTATTACTTTTCGTCTGAAATATTCAGTCATCTTCTCCAGACCGGAAAATGGAATAAATACAAAGTTTCCGTCTTCATCAAACCCTTCTTCCAGGACAACAGCATGAAAATGGGGGTTAAAACGAAGCATGTCTCCGAATGTTTGATAAGCTATTACCATTCCAGTGATAATTCTTATTCCTGCAGCTTCTTTGTAGAATTCCTTTATCATTGCGAAAATAAACCGGGAAAAATCAGCAAAAAGTTTCCGGTCATTGCGGAAGTAAACTCTTAGAGCTTTGGGGAAAGTAAAAACAAACTGCCGGTGAGGGAGTTTTAGAAGAACCTCTTCTGTAAAATGTTCTGTAAGAAGTATTGTTCTTTTCTGACTGCAGGATGGACACAAATAAAAACCTTTACATGAGAACGGCCGAAAATAATCATGCCCGCATTCCGAATTAGTACAGCGAATTCTGGCAACTCCATTTAAATAATCGCCACAGGTAAGAAAATGTTTTACAACATCCATAATACGAGCAAGATGGAACTTACCATAACGGTCGGCATATTGTTCTTCATAGAGATCACAAAAATCCTTAAAATGTTTCTCGAAAATGGTATGCAGCACATTTCTACCTCGAGGTACATAATTTTGTTGTTTTTCCAGATATGCTGATAAAACAGAACTTGACATATAAGTATATACTGTTAAAAAGGTGTTGTTGCTTCAAAAAACCAGAAAAAGCACATAACAAACAAATGGACACAGACGCCTTCTCGTCGCTGTGCTCCTGCGATGGCGCTGGTCATTTGGGCGTTGAGGCTGTACAACAAGAAAAAGTGTAAAATTGACTATCTTTCCGGGAATTCCCATGATAAAATTTAATGGGATCAGGAGGGATAAAATGGGAAGATATAAAGAATATTCTTATGAACAGACCGTTTTTCTACCAATAAATTTCAATAAACAGATCCTGCCTGGAACCTTTGAATACACATTAACTAATTTAATAGACAAAGAAATAGATCTAAGTTTATTTTACAAGCGGGTACATAATGATGAAACCGAAGCACCTGCATACGATCCTGCAATATTATTAAAGATAATTTTATTTGCATACAAGTCGTATTATTACACCAATTGTGCAATTGCCCGGCTTTGTCAGGAAAATGTAATTTGCAAGAGCATTATAAGCAGATACGTTCTAAAAGTTTTGGTTTAACAAAATTATTAACATAAACAAGGTTTCCGGCCCCCCCCCTGCAACCAGTGATCTTTGCGTTATATTCCAATTTATGTACCAAAAAACAGTAGTCCGGACATGATAATTGACTTGTGTCCCACAAAGTATAAAATTGGTACTTATGATTGACTCGTGAACCCAAAATCTATTCAAAAGAACTGGTTGAAGTGTTGTTTGTTCATCCTTATTGTAAAGTGGAATTTATTACAAGAGAGGTTGGAGTTGAACGTAAAGCCGCCTCAAGATATCTACATCAATTAACAGAAGCTGGAATCTTAGAACTATATAAGATTGGTAAAGAAAATATCTTTATCAATAAAGAACTGATGGAGTTGTTAAAAAAGTGAATATAACAAAAGCCAGGGAACCAAAGAGAAAGAATCAATAAAAAAGTTAAAAGCCCGTGCATATAAAATATACAAATGGCTGGATTTGACTCTGGGGGGGTAGTGTTCAGTTTCTATTCCATGTCGGTGAGATTTACAGAATAGAAACTGTTAAATTTAAGAAAAGTTATTGGACTTTGTATGTAAAATACATTACATTTAACGTACGCAGAAGCGTACGGGATAAGATTATGAGATCAATTAACATAACCAACGCCAGGAAAGACCTTTATAAAATTGTCGAATCAGTGAATAAAACTCATGAGCCAATACATATAACAGGAAAAAAGAGTTCTGCTGTATTAATTGGAGAGGATGATTGGAAAAGTATTGAAGAAACACTATATCTTTCATCAATACCAGGAATGCGTGAATCTATAATTGATGGAATGAAAACTCCAATTGAGAAATTAGAATCAGACCTGGATTGGTAGAGATGTATAAATTATTATATACGAAACAAGCAAAAAAAGATGCAAAGAAACTGTCAGAAAGTAATTTAAAGGAAAAAGCACAGAAAATATTAAAAGTATTAGAAGATGACCCATTCATAGAATATCCACCATATGAAAATTTGATTGGAGATTTAACAGGTACATTTTCAAGAAGAATAAATATTCAGCATCGTATTGTATACCAGGTTTATCAAAAAGAACTAATAGTAAAAGTAATAAGAATGTGGATACATTATGAGTAATGGAAGTAAATTTAATAAAGCGCTGGAACAGACTGCGAAGTTTTAAATACTTAGAATTGTAACTATGAATTAGGAATTGAGTTCAGGGTTACTGCGCAGCAGTTAAGCTTAACGTTGAGGCTGTAAAAATCAATCACAAGCTATATAAATGATAAGAAAAATAATTTGAGTATTCAAGCTGGAAGACCATAAACCTGAAAAATTCCCCGGAGTCAGTCTGGAATTATTTGGCAGGAACCGGCAGCAGACCTAAGACACGCGCCAGGGATAGAAGAGGAAATCCCGTACCGTGAATGTATATGTCGTAGAGACAAGGCATGCCTTGTCTGTACCCAGTGAAACAAAATGTGATCCCCTTTATCAAATCCGGGCGGTATTGGAACGGATAGCCCGCCCGGGCGCCCAAAACAAAAAAAGGAAACCGTAGATACCTTGCATACAAGGTCTGTACCACGGGAAATAAAATGTGTAAACGATTAGATTGACAACACCTGTTTCCTGCATGATAATACTCTTTTACAGGATTGCATATCCGAACATGAAATATATTAAGGAGCATAATAATGGAACTTAGAGATTTGAGGATTGACGGTAAAAGATTACAGGCAGAAATAGAGGCTTCTGCAGAAATAGGTGCAACACCAAATAAGGGACTCGACCGGTGTGCTGCAACGGAAGAAGACAGGATTGGTCGTGATCTGCTAATGAAATGGTACAAAGAGGTTGGCTGCGAAGTAACTATTGATGAGATGGGGAATATGTTTGCAGTTCGTCCGGGAAAGAACAGAAAGCTTGGCGCTGTAATGACAGGTTCTCACTTTGATACACAAAAGCCTGGTGGCCGGTTCGATGGAATTCTTGGAGTACTCGGTGGTCTGGAAGTAATGCGTACAATACACGAGAACAATATTGAGCTTGAAAGAGACTTTATAATTACAAACTGGACAAATGAAGAGGGTGGGTGGTTTGCTCCTGCCTGTATGGGTTCCGGTGTCTGGGTTGGGAATCATACAAAAGAATGGGCTTATGAGCGAAAGGACAGAGATGGAAAGACGGTTTTTGGAGAAGAGCTTGAAAAGATAGGCTATAAAGGGACTTTTCCCTGTTCCCATAAAGATTGGAATATTTATGCTGCCTATGAGCTGCATATTGAACAGGGGCCCCAGTTGGAAACGGAAAAGAAACAGATAGGTGCTCCCAAAGGGATACTTTGCCTGCATTGGTACGATATTTATCTGGATGGAACAGCAAATCAGGTTGGACCAACACCAATGATCGGCAGAAATGATGCTCTTCTTGCTTTTTCAGAAATGAATGTTGTAGTTAACAAGGTTGCTCATCAGATGGGGAATATGGTTGGAACTGTAGGAGAGATACAGAACTATCCAAACTCACGAAACATAATTCCAAGTAAGGTTCACTTTACTGTAGATATCCGGTCCTGGGATGATGAACATGCAGTTAAAGCCTGGGAGATGATGAAGAAGGAATTTGAAGTAATTGCAGAAAGACGGGGCTGCCCCATTAGAACAGAAGAGTTCTGGAAGGTTGCCCATGCTCCCTTTGATCAGGAATTAAATGACAGGGTGGTAGAGAGTGCCCGCGAACTTGGTCTGTCTGCTATGAAGATGTACTCCGGTGCAGGTCATGACATGAGTGAAGTTAACCAGATAACAAGAGGGGCAATGATTTTTGTTCCGTCTATTGGCGGCAGAAGCCATGTTGAGGTGGAAGATACTCCCTATGAGGATTGTACCAATGGTGTGAATGTACTTCTTCAGTGTGTGTTGAAGACTGCTAACGAGGTTTAGGATTTATTAAATGTCGGGGCACGGCGTGCCGTGCCCTTACTGGAATTTGCAAAGCAAATCCTGGGTAACTGCCTCTACTTCTTGAAATTAAAACGCTGCAACTCTCTAATTAACTTTTTTTCTGTAAATGGTTTTACAATATAGGCATCTGATTGTTCTGTGAAACTATTTTTAATTGTCTCAATACTGTTTATTGATGATACCATTATCACTTTGACCATGTCTAAACCGGTTATTCCGCTTTTTGTTTCCAGAGTTCTGACTTTTGTAAGTACACCTCCACCATCAATTTCGGGAATCATTATATCAAGAAGAATCAGATCGTATCGCTTTTTTTCTCTTAAGGAATTTCTAAAGGTAGTAATAGCTTCCCTTCCATTAACAGCAACATCACATTGGCCGAATTTCGACAGAATCTTTGATTGCAGAGTACGGGTAATGAAGTCATCTTCTACTAAAAGTATCTTCAGGTTTTCAGGAAGCGGTCTTTGTTTTACTATTTTTGTATCTGATGGATGCTCTTCTTTATCAATCTTTCCGGCAGCAGCCAGAGATCTACAAATATCATCTTTGTTTAATGGCTTAATAGGATCAAATATTATGAAAAAAAGATCTTCTTCACTTTTTTCTGTAGAAAAAAGAATTCTAATGACATCATCTTCGGATTTTTTGTTCAATTCTTTCCAGGGTGGCCTGAATCCTACAAGCGACCCAATCTCTTTAACATCCTTAAATATTGGCAGATTAGAATAACTCTCTTCATCAATACTGGTTTTTATTAGTTTTTCGATAATAAAAAATGAAGATTTCCCTTTACAAGCTGTAAGAGCATTATCTTTTTCTTCCTGAGAGAGCTGGAATGGAAGAATCGGAATATTTTCTACTATTTCGCTGTCAGGTTCCAAAGCCTTTTTTAGTTCTGTAAAATCATCAGGATTCTCTATACCCTGAGACAGGCTTTTTGAAATAAGATCGAGCGCTTTAAGGCTTTTATCAACAAGATCTGTGGAAGCTGATGCTTTTCCATTACGAATCTGGTCAAAATTATCTTCGATTATATGGATTAGATTTTGTGAATTCTCTAATTTTGCAAGGGCCAGAGTTCCTTTTAAATTATGTGCATTTCTGAATATTATATGTATCTGTGCCGGATCGTCTACATTCTTTGATAATGTCTCATCAAAGTCCAGAAGTGATTTTTCCAGGTGTTCAACAGCTTCCATAATATCTGTAAAATATTCATTAACATATTCAGACAAGATAAACTCCTAAGGTTGCATGGCCGAGCAGCAAGCGAAGCGCGCGACCAGGCTAAGGTTGCATGGCCGAGCAGCAAGCGAAGCGCGCGACCAGGCTAAGGTTGCATGGCCGAGCAGCAAGGACGCATAGCCGAGCAACAGACGAAGTCTGTGACCAGGCAAGCGAAGCGCGCGACCAGGCTAAGTGAATCTCAGTTATTACAGGCTATCAATTACTGAAAAAGCTGCATCCATCTTTTCTGTTGTGAATGGTTTTACCATGTAGTGTATTGCTCCCATCTTAATTGCCCTGTCTATCACTTCAGGTTTATCAAGAGTGGAAAGCATTACTACAGGAATATTCTTATATGCCTCTTCCTGCATAATATTTTTTAGAAATTCAAGGCCGTTCATATTAGGCATCTCTATGTCAGTAAAGATAAGATCATAGGAGCTCTCTTTTACCTTGCTTAATCCTTCCAGTCCATCCTCTGCAGTATCTACTTCATATCCTTTTGTTACAAGGAAAGTTCTTATAAAAACTCTGTTGATGTTCTGATCATCTACTACCAATGCTCTTTTTTTATCCATTTTTTTATCCTTTATCTATCCATTTTTTGTTTATTACATAGTCTTCTATCATATCAAGCTCTTCTTCAAATGCTTTAATAACTCTTTCAATATTATCTAATACAGAATTTTCGCCCATCAACTCCATTTTGTAGGCAAGTTCTGATGCAATTGTTGCGCCAATACTCACAAGGCCGCTTTTTGCGCGGTGTGCACATATTTGCAGTTCATTTGCATTTTTAGTCAATATTGCGTCTTTTATATTCTTAATATACTCTGATTTAACCTCAATGAAAACTTCTATTATACCCTCGAACAGTCCGGTATCGTTACCGGTAATTTCCATTGCTTTTTCAAAATCAATTGGGCTATCGTAATTCATAATAACGGTATTATAAACTATGGTTTGAAAATATCAACTATTTTAACTATATTAAAGCAATGACAGCAAACACAGTTTTCTGGAAAGATCCGGAACTTCCTTTTATTGAGGCCAGGCATAGTCTCGATTCTGCAAGTATTTACAATCCTCATTTTCATGAGGAACTTTCCATAGGTCTTATAGAAGACGGTACAACTGTGTATTCAGTGAATGGAAAAACTTTTACTCTTAATACAGGAGAGCTGGTTATTATAAACCCGCATGCTGTTCATACATGTAATCCTGAAAAAGGAGAAAAAAGAACTTACAGTATGTTGTATATTTCAGCTGATTACTGCCGGCAAATAGATAAAGGTATTTTTAGTAAAATTGATCGGTGTTTTCAGAAAATAAACTCTACTGTTAAAAATGAAAAACTACTTACTGAATACAAACTATTAAATGAAACTTTATTTAATTCAGGATCCTTTTATATAGAAAAAGAAGAGCGCTTGCAGATCTTCCTTGGGAATCTATTTAATTTTTTTAATCATATTGATTTAGAAATATCGGTTGATACAAAATTACCCATGGAAAAATTGGAAATTCGGACTGTAAATGGTCCTGTGATGCTGGCAAAAAAATATTTGGATAAAAATGTATTTGTAAATCCTACTATCAGTGAAATAAGTGACTACGCAGGAGTTTCAAGGTTTCATCTAATACGCAGGTTTAGCGCAGAAACAGGAATAACTCCCCATGCCTACCTGCTAAATAAAAAAATAGGGGCAGCAAAAGAGTTACTTACCTCGGGTGTACCTGTTTCAGCTGTTGCAGTTGATCTTGGATTTTATGATCAGAGTCATTTTAACAGAGTTTTCAAATCTCTTGTTGCTGCAACCCCTTTCGAATACCATAAATCACTATCGTAATAGAGCAATAATCCCTGTTTCTGTACTCATATTCATCATATTGTTCTTTACCTGGAAGAATTTCAGCTATATTTTAATAATATATTGTATCAGAGTAGAGGGAGTATAATGAATCAGAGACATTCACACAGAGATGATTTGACAGGGGAGCATAAACTCGGTGATATGGGACAAGTGGTTTTTGCTGCTCTTTTTTTCATAATATGGATAGGAGATACTTTCTTTTTTCGATTTTCTACCTTTCCCAATGATTATGTACCTGTTTATATCAGAGGTACAGTAGGTATACTTTTATTGATCATTTCAGCTTATCTGATGAAATCAGGATTACAAATTGTTTTCGGTGATGTCCGGGAAAACCCGGGAGTAATAAGGAAGGGTGTTTTCGGTGTAGTTCGTCATCCTGTCTATTTAAGCGAGATTCTCCTTTATTCCGGTTTTCTTGTTCTGCATATTTCTCTTGCTGCATCTGCCGTATGGATTGCAGCAATTATTTTTCTTAATAAAATTTCAAAATACGAGGAAAACCTCCTTCTTGAGAGATTTGGAGAAGACTATAGAAAATATATGGAGGAAGTTCCCATGTGGCTTCCCCGTATAAAGAAGAAGTTACGGCATAATGATAGTAATACCTGAAAAGTGAATTTGTCAGCTTATATTAATTCTGCCAGATAAAATGACAGAGGTATAGTTACTACACCCAGTATGGTTGAAATTATTACTATTTCTCTGGGTGTACTGCTGTCATAACCAAGTCTTGCCGGTAGTACATAGGAGAATACTGCTGCAGGAAGAGCGCTTGTAACCAAAATAACTGTTTTCATCAGACCAGTAATATCAAGCAGCCTTACTGCCAGTATTCCGCACAGGAAACCGACCACAAGGCGCATAATAATTCCTGTAATAACATGAATACTGATCATCTCCTTTTTTCTACCTGACAGGCTGTGGCCAAGAGCAAAGGCCGCAAGAGGAGGGGCTGCATTACCCCCAAAGGAAAAAGTTTTTATAAGAGATTCCGGTAGAGAAATATTAAAAAGATTAAACATAAATCCAGCTACAACAGCCCAGAGGATAGGAGATTTAATGGAGGCCTTTATACCAGTTGTAGAGAACCCTCCTTCAAGAAGCAGATAGCCCAGGGTAAAGATAAAAAAGGTTTGTATCTGGTCATAGATAATAATTATATTCATTGCTTCGTAGCCGCCCCAGAGCTGCATAAGGGGTATACCCAGAAATCCTGAGTTCATAAATATAACAGGCAGTGTAAATGTTCGTTTGTCTGCTCCACTCACAGCTGCATATATCAGGGCTGCTGCAAGGGTCAGTACAATTATAAAAACCACCGATCCGGAGAGTGTAAGCATTTCCAGGGGTGATATAGGTGATAGATACAGGGAAGAAAAAACAAGCATGGGCATAAAAAAATCTGCAAGTATTCTTAGAAGTGTATCCTCCGATAGTTTTACAAGGCGTCCCATCAGGAATCCGCTGAATATCAGTATGAACAGAGGAAGTAATATTAGAAAGCTTCGTAATAACATAGATTTCTGGCTTATCCTAATAGGAAAAAGCGCTCTCTCCGATGAATTCCCTTAATATTGACTGATCAGGAACATATTGAGGTGGAATACTGGAAAAATTATCCAGAAAAGAAAGCAGTCTTATCGCTTCGTTGTATACATTGTCTTTCGGTTTAATTGTTCGCAGAATTGGGGTTGCGTATATTTTTAACACTGCCAGTTCGTAATCAAGTGCGGAATTAAACATCGAATCAGCCTGGTTCTGGAATGAGAAGATATTTTTTTCTTCACCCCTTCTTACGGAAGGCCACATATTTAGAGTTACCGCAGCACTATTGCCCCTGAATTGATGATCTCTTACCATCCTGCGTACCAGACGGTTATCTGTAGTAGGAATCCTGTTATGATCATCCAAATTCAACTGTGTAAGTGCAGATATATATATTTTATATTTGAGGTCATCAGCTATTAGTGGAGTAAGTCCGGGATTAAGACCATGAATGCCTTCAATAAGCAGTATATTTCTTTTTGTTAACTGTAATGGTATTCCTTTATCTTTTGGTCTGCCTGTTTTAAAATCAAATACAGGTATTTCAACTTCTTCTCCATCAAAAAGTTTAAGAAGATGATTATTTAACAGATCTATATTTAATGCATGGAGTGATTCAAAATCAGGTTTTCCATGTCCATCCAATGGTGCCTCCTCATTGGGCAGGTAGTAGTTATCCAGAGAGATACTAACAGGATTAAATCCCATAACTCTTAGCTGAATGGATAATTTTTTTGTGAATGTAGTTTTTCCTGAAGATGAAGGTCCGGCAACAAGAATGACTCTGACTTTACCTTTTCGCATTGTTATACTGTCTGCAATCTGTGATATTTTTTTATTATGAAGGGCTTCGGCTACCCTTATAAACGGTTTGATTTCTCTTTTTTCAGAAAGTTCATTTAAGCGGCCTACACAGTTTACATTAAGAATTTTGCCCCATGCTTTGTATTCTTTATAAACAGAAAACAATGAAGGCATATCTTTGAAAGCCGCCATTTTATGGGGTTCTTTTCTGTTTGGATACCTTAATAAAAAGCCGGGTGCATAATTATAAAGCTCGAAAGGTTTTAATAAATCTGTATTCGGCAGTAGTGGTTCATATGAAATATCTATAAATCCACCACAGTTATATATGGGAATTTTTGATTCATTCCGGTATTTAAGAAGCAGAGCTGTTGCAGGTTGATTAACTTTTTTAAAAAAATCAATGGCTTCACTGTAGGAAATTACCCTTCTGTCTATACTGCACTTGCTTTCAACTATTCTATTCATCTCTCTCTGGATGAGTGCAATATCATTATCTGATATTTCTTCAAGTCCATTGTAGTAATAATAGAAACTGTCTCCCAGTGAGTGACTTATTACCAGATGTCTGTCCGGAAAAAGAGTTACAGATGCTTTTGCAAGTATAAATGACAGAGTTCTTCTAAATAATCTTATCCCTGTGTTGCTGTAGAGTTGTACAGCTTTTATTTCTGCGTTGATTTCAATCTTAAAACTTAAGCTTACAAGCTCATTATTGATTGTAGCGGCAATAACCGGATTATCTTTCTCTCCGTTTATTAAATCTACAAATACTTCATGTACACGGGTACCATAGGCTATTTTTGTTTTTTTTCTGCCGTCTTCATACCTAATAGTAACTTCTTTCATTTTTAACTCCAGCTCACTTTTGACATAAAGTGAATTCTAGTATGAATATAGATGATTGTACAGAAAAAAATATAATTATACTGTTGTTTCGACGACAGGCTGAAGGCTTTTAGCCTTCAGCCTGGATCCCTTCAGTCTTTCTCTCCTATTCAAGAAGCTCCAGCCATTGTCTGGGTCCAATGTAGTTTGGACGGGATATTATTTCATTATCAAGTTCCGAAATATCCCCGAATCCCTTTGTTGATGTAAGGGAATATAGATAACGTTTTTCTTTTGTGTCAATAAGATGAAAATTTCTGAGTAATTCTGATTTTTCAGTGTCTGAAACAGCTTTTTTAATCAGTTTCCTGTAAGATTCTTCTACGACACTATCTTCTGAATCTGGTGAAATATTAAAAACTCTCAATAAATCTACTGTCTGCAAAAGCTCCTCCCCCCCCTAATCAAAAAGACTTAGTTGTACTGGTTTATTACTGCCTGTTTTGGATTTACCTGCAGTAGTAGAGACGTAGCATGCTACGTCTCTACTATTGGCATCCAGAGCAGCAGCCCTGATCCTATTTTCCTCTAAAGATGAATAATTTGTACTAAGGCGAATAAGAATTTCAAAAGGATCATCCGATTCCCCTGTATTACTGGAAATATCAGTGAACTTATTATCCAACTCATGTTTCATACTTTTGATCAGCCCGGCCAGGCTTTCAAGATAAAAATTATCGGAACTATTCTTTATACTGACCGCAGATCGGGAAATTATTGTTAGATATGCTGCTGTTTCATGAATTGCAATATCAACAGATTTAAGTCTTGATATCAGACTTTGTATCCAGAAGAGTAAACTTATATCAGGTTCTTCATCTGAGAGGGCAATTGCTATAAGTCTGTATGCTTCTGTATTTCCAAATAGTTTCCTGCAAGAGGTTATTAAATTTGTAGGTGAATATTTATATCTGGATGCTGTTTCTATACTCCATATTGCAAATCGGCCTGCTGTTTCCTTATAGTTCCTGTTTAAATCCTTTAACAAAAGATCAGTAGTTTCCAAAAACAGGTCTTCCATTTCATACTCAAGGCTTTCAACAATTTGTTCTACAACACTCCGTATGAAGGATCTGTCTCTGATAATATTATCAATAAAGGCTTTTTGTCTTGAATTAGTGTGTTCTATAGGACTTTTACCTGTAAGATGATGGAGCAGGGATTTGAACAGACTCAATGGTGAGGCAGGCTCAATTTTCTCCAATCTGTTTTCCATCTCAGCATAATCTTTTTCATAAAAGGCTTTAATGGCAAAGATTAATTCCCGCCAGAAATCAAACAGGGAATTATCCGGAATAGCTGTCATATTGGAGAATGCTTCCGGATTGTACATACCGTTTGTTATGGCCTCAAAGGCATCAGAAATTGTGCGTGCCTCTTCCCTTAATTCTTCAGTTACCAGATCTGATTGTTCAAGACTTCCCAGGTCGGTAAGCTTCCGTTTGAGTTCATTTTTAAGAGTTATGTATTCTGATGATCCTGGAGATGAAGAAAGGAAATTCTTCAAACTTTGATCATTTTTGGTTTTTGCTGTTTCTCTTTTCATATTTCTGATGGGTTCAAAAATTATACTATTCAGGAGTGTATGTCAACAAGCATTTATCATTTTGATTTTGTTTCTGCTAAAGTCAGCTATTAATTCATAAAAATGAAAAATGCCAAAACATCCTGCCTGATAGTTGACTGGTTTGTCCTTGAATTAAGGTAAATTGAGTTGTTCTTTTATTATTATGATTTCTTCTTTTTTCAAAGTTCCTGTTATCTGTATTTCATCTTCAGGTCTTGTCTGCAGAATTGGTTTGTTGCTGTATGGGACCCCCTTTTCATAGATTAGAAGTTTAAGAATTGGATGCTGGGGTGTTGTC
>CBDVAD010000045.1:0-13569 GCA_965371875.1 uncultured bacterium | reverse complement strand
TGTATATGCAAGGAATCCTTATTACTGGAAAAAAGATAACAGTGGAACAAGTCTGCCGTACAGAGAAAAGGTTATTACAAAAATTGTCCCGGACCAGAACACAGAATTTCTATTGTTTAAAAGCGGAGAAAAAGACAGTTATAATGTAAGACCCGAAGATCTGGAAGATCTGCTTTCCACAGAGAACCCCGATTATACCATTTATAATGGAGGAGCAGGCCTTGGGTCTTCTCTCCTCTCATTTAATCAGAACCCGGCAAATCTGGAAGATAAGTACTATCAGTGGTTCAATAAAAAGGAATTCCGTCAGGCTATGAGCAGGCTTCTAAACAGGGGCAGAATAATAAAACAGGTTTACAGAGGCCTTGCAGAACCTGCTCTCGGTTTTTTTGCCACTGCAAATCCTTATTTCGATGAAACAATAAAAAATCAATACACCTACGATCCTGAAAAAGCAGTCGAACTCCTGGCTTCCATAGGAATAAAACCAAATCCGGAAGGAAAGATGACTGATGAAGCCGGAAACCTTGTGGAATTTGACATCACCCTTGGAGCTGATAGTACAATAGGCATTGATACAGCTAATATCTTTGCAGACGAATGTGGAAAAATTGGACTCACTGTAAATGTTAAACCTCTGGATTTCCAGAAGGTTGTGGATATGCTCCTTTCCACCTATGACTGGCATGCTGTTATAATAGGTCTTGGCTCAAATTACTGGCCTACACAGGGAAGCAACGTATGGCCATCCAACGGAAATCTTCATATGTGGCGTCCTCTGCAGGATGAACCTGCTACAGAATGGGAAGCCAGGGTAGATTATCTCTACAATGAAGGTTCCTACACCGTCGACAAGGCCGCTGCTGAGGAGATCTGGGAAGAATACCAGAACATCCTTCTGGAACAGCTGCCGGTAATCTATCAGGTACATTCTCTTGCTTTCTCCGGAGTACGGAATAAGTGGGATAATGTATTTTACGATACTCTCGGAGGGATGGATGGTAACTATTTATTCTTAAAAGAAGAATAATATGATAAATCCTTTTCGGGTAATTATCAGATTCCTGTATGATTTTAAACAGAGGCGTCCACTACTGAGCTTTATTACAGTCCGGTTTTTATCCATGCTGATTATCCTGTTTATCCTGGGATTCGCAGTGTTTGGACTTATGTCCCTGGCTCCCGGTGATATTGTGGACAAGTATGCTCAAAAACAGCTCCTCGCCATGTCGGAATCATCTTCTGGAAATGAAGAACTTATGTCTGAGGAGCAGATTGTTTCCATTAAAAAAGAACTCGGACTTGACTTGCCATTTTACAGTCAGTACCTGAGATGGCTCCATCAGGTTTTTATTGAACATGATCTGGGCAGATCCATGATAAGCAGAGCTCCAATACTGTTCCTTATAAAAAGCAGATTAATCAATTCAATGATTCTGAATTTAATCTCCCTGTTTTTCCTTACAGGTATATCTTTCGCCCTGGGTATCTTTTTCTCATCCAAGGTTGGAACAAAAACAGATCTTGCAGCAACGTTTACAGCTCTTTTTCTTCATGCCTTTCCAGGGCTTCTGCTATTGATTTTACTGCAGCTCTTTGCCGCCCTGACAGGTCTGTTTCCTGTAACAGCTTATCCCGGCTTTCCCTATTCCGAAGCACCGGTCAGGTTCGTTTTCAGCTACATGCATCATATACTTCTGCCACTTATCGGGGCTTTCCTTGGAGGAATAGGGGGCACAATGCGAATGATTCGGGCTACCATGCTGGATCAACTGGGACAGCCTTATATTACAGCCCTTCGCTCAAGAGGTATTGCAGAATGGCGAATTTATCTTACCCACGCCTTCAGAAACACGCTTAATCCGTATATTACAAGCAGTGCCAACCTTCTTGCCAGCCTGTTTTCGGGATCACTTATTCTCGAGATTATATTTTCATATCCCGGTATAGGAAGACTTATGTATGATGCAGTCAGGCAGGAGGACATAAATCTTGTACTGGCAAATATTATGTTTATATCACTCCTTGTACTGACAGGAATGCTTATTGCCGATATCCTGCTTGCCCTGGTTGATCCAAGAATAAGGTACTCAAAGAAATGAAAAACTTTTTTCTTGCCCTCCGCAAGCGTCCGGTAGCTTCTGTATCTTTTGCCGTTCTTATAATTCTCTATCTTGGAATGGGCTTTGCAGAATTTGCAGCTCCCTACACTCCAGGCACCAGCTTTGCTGATTACAGCTATCATCCTCCAAACATGCGGTGGTACAGTCAGGAGCTGGGTTTCGGCCCCCAGGTACAGGGTCATGCTGTAATCAATGAAATTACATGGGAATATGCAAGAATCAGAGGTGATTACACAAAGGTCCACTTTTTTGTAAAAGGGGAGCCCTATCATCTCTTTGGGTTTATACCACTGGAACGTCACCTTTTCGGTGTTGGATCAGACTCGGACTACCCCCTGTACCTGATGGGATCAGACAACCTGGGAAGAGACCTCTTCTCCAGAATTATCTACGGCAGCAGAATATCTCTTTCCATAGGTTTTATCGGAATTTTCATTTCAATGACTCTGGCCATACTCTTTGGTGGTCTGGCTGGATTTTACGGAGGCATAACGGACTGGTTGATAATGAGGTTTTCAGAGTTCTTTATTCTTATTCCGGGACTCTATATGATCCTGTTTCTTCGGTCTATTCTCTCCAGTTCTATGGATTCAGGACAATCATATATGGTAATTACAGTTATTCTCTCATTCGTGGGATGGCCCGGCACTGCAAGACTGATCAGAGGAATGGTCCACAGTATAAAGAGAGAAGACTTTATTCAGAATGCTATTCTGGACGGTATCCCGGCTGTAAGTATTATCTATAAACAAATAATACCTCAGATGTCATCAATTATTGTGGTAAGTATCGCCCTGGGTATTCCGGGCTTTATTCTGGGAGAAACAGCTCTTTCATATCTGGGTCTGGGAATTGTTGATCCGGCAGTAAGCTGGGGTTCACTGATAAACAGAGATATTTCAACAATAAATAACCTCAGAAATTACCCGTGGGTACTTACACCAGGCCTCTTTCTCCTTATAACCACCCTTGCTTTTAACTTTATTGGCGACCTTCTCCGTGATGTTTTTGATCCATACTACAAGGATAGACGATAATGATGCTGAAAGTTAAAAACCTTAAAGTCGATTTTGCCACCCCCAGAGGACTGCTTCAGGCTGTCAGGGGAGTTTCATTTAATCTATCTGAAGGAGAATTTCTCGGCATTGTGGGGGAAAGCGGAAGCGGAAAAAGTGTCACAGCATCCTCTATTATGAAACTAATACCCCCCAACGGCCTGATTTCAGGAGAAGTCCTGATGAATGGAAAAAATCCTCTCATTATGACAGCCCAGGAGCTTCTTTCTTTCAGGGGTCCGGAAATTGCTATGATTTTCCAGGAACCGGGACGATCATTTGATCCCATTTATAATATCAGGAAAACCTTTTTTGAGACATTTAAAGCCCATGATCCGACAATAGAAGATGAAGACGCGGAATTTCAAACTATCAGGCTTCTGAAAGAGGTTCATCTTCCCCATCCGGAAGAGAGATTAAAAAACTTTCCCCACCAATTTTCAGGAGGTCAGCTTCAGCGAATTATGATCGCTCTGGCCCTGGCTTCCAACCCAAATCTTTTAATTGCAGATGAACCAACTACAGCTCTGGATGTAACAATACAGGCAGAAATAGTTGGACTCCTGAAGGAACTGAAAAAAAAGCGAAAACTTGCTGTAATTTTTATAACACATGATATTGAACTTGTATCCCGCCTGGCTGATCGGATTATTGTCATGTATAACGGACTTATTATGGAAGATAACACTGCACAAAATATTATAAACTATCCCTATCATCCGTATACACTGGGACTTATTAAATCTCTTCCAATTTTTGGGAACCATTACAGTACACATAAATTAGTTTCAATTCCAGGAACTGTTCCTGACCCGGTATCTCCGGAGCCGGGATGTCCATTTGCACCAAGGTGCCCTATGGTAAAGAGTGATTGCCGACTGGATTTACCGAAGCTTGGGAGAAAAGATGGTTCATACAGATGCATTTTAGATGGTCCAAAGGGAGAGACTACCCATGGATAATATTCTGGTATTTAATAATATAGAAAAACATTTCAATCTTGAAGCTGGTTTATTTTCCTCATTCGGCCGGTTTGTATATGCAGTAAATAATGTCTCAATTGCAATTAAACGGGGTACCACCTACGGGCTTGTAGGGGAATCGGGCTGTGGAAAAACTACTACAGCAAGAATGGCAGTAGGTCTTTATGCACCTGACAGGGGAAATATAATTTTCAATGATGCAAATGGGAAAAGCTTTACTTCCGGTAATATAAGAAAAAAAGAATTAAAAGAACTAAGAGGAAAAATAAAGTATATATTCCAGGATCCATCAAAATCACTTAATCCCCGGATGAATATATTTCAGATATTGACATCAGGGTATCGCCATTCATCATTCTGGCCGGGAGAACAAAAGGCACGTATTGAGGCTGAAAAGATAATGGGTGATGTTGGATTGGCTGAGGATGATTTGAACAGAAGACCTGCTGAATTTTCGGGGGGACAAAGACAAAGAATCTCTATCGCCAGAGCTCTTATTATGAAACCGGAATTTATTATATGTGATGAGGTGGTATCAGCCCTGGATGTTTCTATTCAAAGTCAGATTTTAAACCTGTTACTGGCCCTCCGGGAGAAATACAAACTTTCTTTACTTTTTATAGCCCATGATCTTACAGTAACTACCTTTTTCAGTGACAGAATTGGTGTTATGTACCGGGGCAGGATAATAGAAGAAGCATCTGCTCTTGATCTATCACAAAACAGAGTACACCCATATACACGCCTGCTTTATAATAGTATCCCTTCCGGGTTGAATGCAGAAGCAGAAATTGATGGCGCAGCCAATGAAAGTAATTCAGATTCCCACGAGTTTGATTCCGGTATACCTTTGAAAGGATGTCCCTTTGCCCACCGCTGTCCATATCAAATAGATAGATGCAATGAACAGATTCCTGAACTGACTAAAGTCAGCCCCGGGCATTTATCCGCATGTTTCAGAAACGGCGAAATCTAAGTTGATATTTAATTAATTTGACAATTGCTTTAAAACTCATATCCTTAAGTTAGAGGAAGATTATTTATGACATCTAATCATAATAAGACAATACTCCTTGTTGAAGATGAAGTACTAATTGCTTTGGTAAAACAAAAAGAACTTGAGAAGTATGGTTACAATGTACTGACTATCAACACTGGTGAGAAAGCAGTTACTATATCTAAAGAAAATGTTGATATTGACCTGATTCTTATGGACATTGATTTAGGCCGGGGTATTGATGGTACAGAAGCTGCTGAATTCATCCTGAAAGAAAGGGATATACCTGTTGTTTTTCTATCAAGTCATACAGAACCTGAAGTTGTTGAAAAAACTGAAAAAATTACATCCTACGGCTATATAGTGAAGAGTTCAGGTATTACAGTACTCGACGCTTCAATTAAGATGGCATTTAAACTATTTGAAGCCAAGACGAAGGAGAAAGCAAAGGAGGATGAACGACAACTTGAATATGAACGGGTGCTGAGCATTCTTAATGCCATTCCTGATGGAGTCTATATTGTTAGTAAGCAATATGATATTGAGTATATCAATCCTACTATTAAAGAACAGTTTGGCCCAATCAAGGGTCGTAAGTGCTATGAATATTTCCATGACCTAACGGAAGTGTGTCCCTGGTGCAAACATTCTGAAATTTATGAAGGAAAGTCTGTTCAATGGAATTGGTACTCTTTTAAGAATAACCGGTACTACGAATTATTTGATGCACCCATAGTAAACGTAGATGGAAGTATTTCCAAATTCGAAATATTTCATGACGTCACTAAGCGGAAAAAGGCAGAAGACGCTTTAAGAGAAAATAAAGAGCTTCTTAATTCAATATTTACATCTATGCAGGATCTTATATTTATCATTGATAAAAATAAATGTTTTACAAATTACTATAATGCCCCGGACTCATTATTGTATACTCCTTCAGATCAATTTATAGGAAAAAGTATATATGAAACTCTTCCTCCGAATGTTTCTGAACCTTTCGGAAAGCTAATCGATAAATTGTTTAAAACAGGCAAGCTTCAGAAATTTGACTATTCTTTAACAATGAATGATGAGATTAATTGGTATTCAGCAAATCTAAATTCAATACTCAATAATGATGGAGAAATTATCTCAGTTGTAGCGGTTGTCAGAGATATTACCGAACGGAAACAAGTAGAGGAGAATCTTCGCATTGAACGGGATAACCTGAAAAATATTTTTGAAGCAATGGATGATGGCGTTTATATCATTAGTAAGCAATATGATCTTCAATTTGTGAATCGAACACTAATTAATGACTTTGGTAATTATACTGGAAGGAAATGTTATGAATATTTTCATGACAGGAAAGAAGCTTGTCCGTGGTGTAAAAACCCCGAAGTATTTGAGGGAAAAACAGCACGAAGTGAATCATACTCACAAAAAACAGGGAAGTCGTATGATGTGATTGATCTACCTTTTAAGAATTCTGATGAGAGTATTTCAAAGCTGAGGGTGTTCCATGATGTTACCAGGTATAAGCAGTTGAATGAACTGATCTCAGTACAAAAGCAAAGGTTATCCAATATTCTCCAGGGTACCAATGTAGGATCCTGGGAATGGAATGTCCAGACTGGAGAAACCAGCTTCAATGAGAGATGGGCCGAAATTATTGGATACACTTTAGAAGAAATCGCTCCTGTTTCTATTGATACATGGATCAGTTTTACCCATCCCAACGATCTTAAAAAATCAGAAGAGCTTTTAAAAAAACACTTTACTGGTGAATTGGATAATTATGAGTGCGAAGCTCGTATGCGTCACAAAGATGGGCATTGGGTTTGGGTGCTCGATAGAGGGAAAGTTGCAACATGGTCAGAAGATGGTAAACCGATTCTAATGTTTGGAACTCATCAGGACATCACCAGGCGTATGCAGGCACAGGAGGTTCTACACCAATATGAACACATTGTATCCAGTTCTACAGATATGTTGGCTTGCATGGATAAAGAATATAACTATATTATTGTAAATGAAGCATATTCAGAGGCATTCAAATTAACGCCGAAACAATTTATTGGGAAAAATACAATTGATATATTTGGAGAAGAATACTTCAATATTTATATCAAACCTATTGCTGATCGTTGTTTATGTGGTGAAGAAATAAACATTCAAAATTGGTTTAATTATCCCACCTATGGACCACGATATACCAGTAGAACTTATTATCCATATTACAGCAATGACAATAATATAATGGGATACGTTGTGAATGTGCGAAATATCACCGAACAGAAGAAAGCACAGGATGAGATAAAAAATCAGTTATTAGAAAAAGAAATTATTCTTAAAGAAGTTCATCATCGGATAAAAAATAATTTTGCTTCTATCGGAAGTCTATTATCTCTGCAATCTGAATCACTTACAAATCCGGAGGCTATTTCCGCCTTAAAGGAAGCAATAGGGCGTGTTTACAGTATGCAGATACTCTATGAAAAGTTGTTACTTACGGATAATTTTAATGTTACATCCCTCAAACAATATCTGGATAATCTTATTGATGATATTGTCAATCTGTTTTCAGAGGGGATATCTGTTACAATAGAAAAGCAAATTGCTGATATACAGCTGGATTCAAAACGATTGATTCCCATTGGAATTATTGTAAATGAGCTTCTTACAAATATTATGAAATACGCTTTTAAAGAAAGAGACACAGGGATAATTGAGGTTACTGTATCAGAAAATAAGGGGGAGATATCACTTACAATTCAGGACAACGGAACAGGATTACCTGCAGGGTTTGATATTATTGAATCAAAAAGCTTAGGCCTGATGCTGGTCAAAATGCTAAGTGAACAGTTGGATGGGAGTTTTTCTATCGAAAACAACAACGGAACAAAGAGTACTCTTGAGTTCAGCATTTAGCTTTTGGTAAATTTATACTTTATTTGATATTTACTATAATTTAGGACTTCTCTATAAAAACTTGCTATATGATTATCGTTCAGCTATAATTATTGTTAGACTATTCATAAGATGACAATTCAGGAAGATGGAAAGGATAAAATTACTATGAATATACCCAGGCCGGTCCTATGAAATTACAATATAAAGCTGCCGGATTGATGATATCTATGGGCGTGGTTATTCTATTATTCATTACTATTGTCTATTCAAACCTCAATAAACAGACTGTCTTACAGAAAGAACTGCAGAACATCAAAAATCTATCTAAAGAAATTGCGCATCACATGGATACCCATCTGGAAGCAAATATAGAAATTACAAGAACATTATCCAGTGCCCCTATCATATTGGATACTTTACTGAAAAGTAATGCAGAATATGATCTATTCTCTGCCAATGAAAGGGATAACGAAATAAATACTCTCAATAAACGTTGGTTGGAAACAAAAGATATTGATGATCCATTTATCCAGGAATATTTGACAAATCCAGTTGCAGAGTTTCTAAAATTACAGCAAATTATTTTACCTGGATTATATGGAGAGATTTTTCTCACCAACCAATACGGTGTTATGATTGCGTCTACCGGTAAGCTGACAACCCTTGCTCATGCCCATAAATATTGGTGGGTAGCAAGTTATCATGAAGGGGCAGGAAGAGTTTTTCTTGATGACCGGGGATTTGATACCAGTGTTGAAGGATATGTCTTCGGCGTTGTTGTTCCAGTAATGAATGGTAACAAAATTATTGGAATTCTGAAAAGCAACATAAACCTGGAGGGACCTCTTACTGGTGCTATACAGAAATTTGAATTGCTCCACCCTAGCAAAATTCAAATTGTTCGAACAAAGGGCCTCATAATAGCGGAGAAAGGTGAAATTCCGCTATCAAACAGCCTGCCTGAAAACATAGTACAGTATATAAAGACACAAAAAGAGGGTGCTGTGTTTGTTGAAGTTAATAATAGAAAAGAGCTTGTTGCTTTTTCTCCAATCCCCCTTACATTGGGCTCAGATGAGTATGGCTTTGGAGGCAAACATGAATCGATTGATCATATAAAAGGTAATGAGGGTGAAGGATGGCATATCGTTATTTCCCTGGATGAAACGATTGCTATTGTAGATGCTAACAGAACGACCCGATTGATAATAATAGCAGGAGTTATTTTAATTGTATTAACATCTTTTATTGCTTTAATTCTGGGTAATTGGTTTGCAAAACCCTTGATTAAGCTCTCAGCAATTGCTAAAAAAATTGGTGAAGGTGAACTTAATACCAGAATCAGCCTTATCACGAAAGATGAAATAGGAAGTCTGGCACAATCAATTAATAGGATGGCAGAAAATCTGGCGAAAACTCTGACTTCAAGGGATAATCTGGTCCATGAAATTGAACTGCGAAAAGAAGCAGAAAAAAAGATAAGTATCCAGTTGCGTGAAAAAGAAACTATTCTTAAAGAAGTTCATCATCGAATAAAAAATAATTTTGCTTCTATTGGAAGTCTTCTATCTCTACAATCTCAATTGACATCCACTCCTGAAGTACAAACCGCACTGCAGGACGCAATTGGTCGTGTTACCAGTATGCAGGTACTCTATGAACGACTTTTACTCACTGATGATTATAATATTACTTCAGTAAAGGAATATCTTACTAATCTGATTAAAGATATCATTAACTTATTTCCAGAGAGTGTAGATATTACAGTAGAAATACAAATTGATGACTTTCAGCTCAATCCAAAACGATTGGTCCCTATTGGAATTATTGTAAATGAGCTTCTTACAAATATAATGAAGTATGCATTTATCGGCAGATCCTCAGGTTTAATAGAAATTACTGTAATAAAGAACCAGAGAAAAGTATCTTTATCAATGCAGGACAACGGTGTAGGACTGCCTGAAGGATTTGATATTTCTGAATCAAAAAGCTTTGGTCTGATGCTTGTTAAGATGCTTAGTGAACAGTTAGAGGGAAGTTTTTCTATCGAAAATAGTAATGGGACAAGAAGTACGTTGGAATTTTCACTATAATATTTTAAGTTGAACTTATGTGAATATCCTTTTAAGCAAAATATCTGGTCTTCATACACATAATCAGCCTACCAAAGAGTATGATTTTTTTATATAATTGAGTTGACATCTGCCTGAATCCTAATATCATAGTATTGGAAGAATCTTACAATTTGAGATTTAGAAATATCTACTCTCAGCCATAAAGTGGTGAAAAAAAGATATACACCTAAATAGTTTTTTATAACTGTTTTGAGGAAGTTTATTTATGAAAGTTGATCCTAAAAAGACATTATTACTCGTTGAAGATGAAGTATTGATTGCCCTGGTAAAACAGAAGGAACTTGAAAAGTACGGTTACAATGTAATAACTGTCAGCACTGGTGAAAAAGCGATCGCAATATCCAAAGGGAATAACAATATTGACCTGATTCTTATGGATATAGATTTAGGCAGGGGCATTGATGGTACAGAAGCAGCTGAATTGATACTTAATGAACAGGATATACCTGTTGTTTTTCTATCGAGTCATACTGAGCCTGAAGTTGTTGAAAAGACTGAAAAAATAACCTCTTATGGTTATGTAGTAAAAAGTTCCGGCATTACAGTACTCGACGCTTCAATCAAGATGGCATTTAAGCTGTTTGATGCTAATCGTACAACAGAAGAACACAGGCGGCATCTGAGTACTACTCTTAATTCAATCGGTGATGCAGTCATTGCTACAGACACTAAGGGATTTATTACAAGCATAAATCCAGTAGCAGAAAAACTGACCGGTTGGAATGTTAAAGCGGCACCCGGCACAGCCCTTACAGAAGTATTCAACATTGTTAATGCAGAGACACGGGAATCGATTGAAAATCCAGTAAAAAAGGTACTTGAAGATGGACAAATTATAGGTCTTGCAAACCATACTGTACTAATCTCCAGAGAAGGAAAAGAATACCAAATTGCTGACTCAGCTGCTCCGATTGTGGATAATGAAGGTACAATTACAGGTGTAGTATTAGTATTCAGGGATGTAACAGAAGAGTATAAAATTCAGAAGTCACTTCATTCTTATCAACAGCGGCTTGCTTTACATATTGAACAAACCCCACTAGCTGTTATCGACTGGGATCCGGAATTCCAGGTAGCATCCTGGAATAAAGCTGCAGAAGAAATATTTGGGTTTTCTTCAAATGAGGCCTTAGGCAGACATGCTGCAGGGCTGATAGTTCCGGAAAGTGTGAAAAAACAGGTAGATGAGGTTTGGGAATCTCTTCTTGATAACAAAGGTGGAACTCGAAGTACTAATGAAAATATTACGAAAAAGGGGAAAACCATTCTTTGTGAATGGTATAACACTGCGATAGTAGATGGGGAAGGAAATGTTATTGGAGTCTCCTCCCTGGTTATGGACATTACTGATCGCAGGGAAGTGGAAGAGGGTTTAAAAGAGTCAGCTAAAATGTTGAATGATGTGCTTAATACAATCCCGGTTAGAGTATTCTGGAAAGACCTTGATGGAATCTATCTGGGTTGTAATGAGCTTTTTGCCCGGGATGCAGGGAAAAGCAAACCGGAAGAAGTAATTGGTGATACTGATTATAATATGGGATGGGCTGAACATGCGGAATTGTATCGCAAGGATGACAAAAATGTTATTAAAAGCGGTCAACCAAAAATAAATTATGAAGAACTTGTACCAACACCGGAAGGTAAACTTAACTGGGTCAATACTTCAAAAATTCCACTTCGAAATAATGAAGGTTTCATTTATGGTATGCTGGGAACATATGAAAATATTACCAGACGTAAACAGGTGGAAAAAGCACTCTCTGAAGCAAATTCTATTATAAATCGAAGCCCTACAGTGGCTTTTCTGTGGAAAAACAGGAAAAACTGGCCTGTTGAATTTGTTACCGAGAATGTTGAGAAATTGTGTGGATATACATCACAGGAATTTATAGAGGAGAAAATACTTTATAGTAACATTATAAAAAATAGCGATTATAAAAGAGTTGCTGAAGAAGTAAACAGCTTCAGCCAAAAAGAAGGAGTGAAATCATTTACCCATGAGCCATACAGAATTATTACTAAAAACAAAGAAACTAAATGGGTTACCGATACAACGTTCATCCGGAGAGATTCCCAGGGGATAATTACACATTATGAAGGAATTATTACTGATATTACTAATCGAATGCAGGTAGAGGAAGAACTGCTCCTGAGCGAGCTGAGATATAAATCTCTTTTTCAGAATAATCATGCAGTAATGTTAATTATAGATCCAAACACAGCCAAAATAGTAGATGCCAATCCAGCTGCTTGCCGTTATTATGGATGGACATTTGAAGAAATTACTACAAAAAAAATAACAGACATCAATATAATGCAGTCTGAAGAGATCCGCTCTGCAATTAACCTTGTCCAGAAAAAAGAACAAAATCATTTTTTCTTCAAGCACCAATTAGCTTCCGGTGAAATTCGTGATGTTGAAGTGTACACCGGATTAATCTATGTACAAAGTCAGGAACTTCTCTATTCACTAATTCATGATATTACTGATCGTAAGACAGCAGAGAAAGAACTTAATCATCAGTTATCAGAAAAAGAGATTATTCTTAAAGAAGTTCATCACAGAATAAAAAATAATCTTGCCTCTGTGGGAAGTCTTTTATCCCTGCAGGCCCGATCGGCAACCACTCCTGAAGTACAATCAGCTCTCCAGGATGCAATTGGACGTGTTGACAGTATGCATGTACTCTATGAAAAACTACTACTCACTGATGATTATAAGGTTACTTCAGTAAGGGAATATCTCACTAATCTGATTGATGATATTATAAGTATGTTTTCTGAAAGTATCGAAATTACTGTGGAAAAACTAATTGATGATTTCCAACTTGATCCAAAACGATTGGTTCCTGTTGGGATTATTGTAAACGAGGTTCTTACTAATATAATGAAGTATGCATTTACCGGCAAAACCACAGGTTCAATAAAAATTATTTTAAAAGAACACCAGGGGAATGTATCTCTTATAATACAGGACAACGGAATTGGTTTACCTGAAGGATTTGATATTGATACAAAAAAAGGCTTTGGCCTAATGCTTATTAAGCTACTCACTCAACAGTTGCGTGGAACATTTACAATTGATAATCATATTGGTACAAAAAGTACTTTGAAGTTTAGTGTTTAGGTTTTTCACTACTGTATATCTCTTAACTGTACACACAACTTTCTGTTTCTTTTGCACGATATGGAATGCTGTGCTATAATACTAACTAAGAAAGTCTATTCGGTAAAATGCTGGAGCAAGATATGAACGAAGCCGCCTTAAACATAAGGGGTGTTCTGATTCTGAAAAATCCTGCCACTCCCCTGGTCTCTGATACCATGATCATCAAACGTAACTCTAATAAAATGAAAGGTTAAAGCTCTAAAATATTCACCTGA
>CBDVAD010000044.1:0-13576 GCA_965371875.1 uncultured bacterium | reverse complement strand
ATTATGAAATGATCTAGTCAAAAGTATGCGGTATGGCTATATTTTACTTCAAAGAGGTAAAAATGAAGCGCAATCAAAAAAGCCGGATAGCATTTATTTTAATGAGTTCATCTCTGCTCGTATTCTTTCTTCTCATTGGATTCGGAGTGATTGAAATTGGTTTAAAGGATTCTAACGCAGCCGAAAGTGTTATACAGGAACCTGTGTTTGTTCTTGAAACCAGCCTGGACGATCAAATCTATCAGGTGGGGTTATCAGACAATGAGTATACAGAATCCGAACAGGAAAATATTGGAATTTATGAGGCTCTTAACAAAGCAGTAGTAAATATTACCACAGAAAAACTTAGTCTTAACTGGTTTCTTGAGCCAGTTCCTACAGACGGTGGTACCGGTTCCGGATCGATAATCGATAAACGAGGTTATGTTCTTACTAATTATCATGTTGTAAAAGATTCTTATAAGCTGTTTATCAATCTTTATGATGGATCTCAGTTTGAAGGTGAAATTATTGGTCATGATTCTGAGAATGATTTAGCTGTTGTTAAGTTTGACTCAGATGGTTTGGACCTGACAACTATCTCCTTCGGTACTTCCGAAAATCTAAAAGTTGGTCAGAAGGTTCTGGCTATTGGAAATCCCTTTGGTTATGACCGTACTTTAACAACAGGTATTGTTTCAGGTTTAAGCCGGCCTGTCAGAACTTCCAGAAATTTAGTAATTCAGGGGATGATACAGACAGATGCCTCTATAAATCCCGGTAATTCAGGGGGGCCTCTTCTAGACTCGAAAGGAAGAATGATTGGGATAAATACGATGATATATACACCTTCCGGTGGATCTGTAGGGATAGGCTTTGCTGTTCCTGTTGATACAGCCAGGCGGGTAGTACCGGATTTAATAAGCTTTGGACATGTAAACCGCGGCTGGATTGATATTTATCCGGTTCAGCTTGAGCCTAATATTGTCAGATATGGAAAACTTTCAGTTTCTAATGGAATACTGATCTCAAAAGTTGAAGACGGCAGTAATGCTGATATTGCCGGAATCCGTGGGGGTAACTCTGATAAGCCGGTTCAGTACGGGCGCTCGGTAATCTATTTTGGGGGAGACATCATTGTTGGTGTCGATGGTCTGGAAGTTAACACTCTGGAGGATCTTTTTAGTGCATTAGAGGATAATAAACCTGGTGAAGCTGTTGAGGTTAAACTTATTCGGGCTAAAAAGAATATAACTACAACAGTAATTCTTACGGAACGACCGGAAGAATTACTTGCAGAATAGGAAAAAATGAAAAAATTTAAAGTAGAATCGGCGTATGAGCCGGCAGGTGATCAGGGAGAGGCTATCCAGGGTATTGTCGATGGATATAATAAAGGTCTCAACCCACAGACACTTAAGGGTGTAACCGGTTCCGGTAAAACATATACCATGGCAAAGGTTATTGAAAAGATGCAGATGCCTACTCTTGTTATTTCCCATAACAAAACACTTGCAGCTCAGCTTTATAGAGAATTTCAATCCTTTTTCCCCAATAATGCAGTTGAATACTTTGTATCCTATTATGATTATTATCAACCAGAAGCGTATGTCCCCTCCAGGGATCTCTATATTGAAAAAGATTCTTCTATAAATGAAGAAATAGACAGGATGAGGCTTTCTACTACTATGTCACTAATGGAGCGAAAGGATGTGATTGTTGTTTCCTCTGTCTCCTGTATATATGGACTTGGTAATCCAAAGTCATTTAAAGAGATGAGTCTTAGATTGGAGGTCGGACAATTATTCGATATCTCCGGACTGAGTAAGGAGTTGGTTGGTTTACAGTTTACCAGGAACGATTCAATATTAAAAAGAGCAGGATTCCGGGTTAAAGGTGATGTTGTTGAAATTTATCCGGCATATCTAAAGGAAGCATACAGACTTGAAATTGACTGGGATAACCTTGCCAGAATAAGAAAAATAGATCCTCTGACAGGTTCGACAATCACTGAGCTCGATACAGTTGTTATCTATCCTTCAAAACACTTTGTAATGCCCGAAGATCAGTTAAGAAGTTCTATAGGAGTGATTAGTCAGGAGTTATCAGAGAGATATAAAGAGCTTACAGATAATGGACAGATAGTTGAAGCCCACCGTTTAAAAACAAGAACCGAGTATGATCTTGAAATGATGGAAGAGATGGGTTACTGCTCGGGAATAGAGAATTATTCTGCTCCCCTAAGCGGACGGACTGCAGGTGAACGACCTTCTGTTCTGATAGATTATTTTCCTGATAATTTTTTAACTTTTATTGATGAATCCCATGTGACTCTGTCACAAATAGGTGCTATGTATGAAGGGGATCGTTCCAGAAAAAATAATCTTGTAAATCATGGATTCAGATTACCCTCCGCCCTGGATAACAGGCCGCTGTTTTTTGCTGAGTTCGAAGAACTCACAGACAGAGTTCTCTATATATCTGCTACTCCCCGTAAAGAGGAAATTCGCAAGAGCGAGAATGTTGTAGAACAAATTATTCGTCCCACTGGTCTTTTAGATCCGGAAATTGATGTCAGAACAACAGAAGGGCAGATAGAAAATCTATATAGTGAGATAATGACCAGGGTTAAGCGGAAAGAAAGAGTGCTTATTACTACCCTTACAAAAAAGATGTCAGAAGATCTTACAGATTATTATGCAGGACTGGGATTAAAAATTAGATATCTTCATTCGGAAATTGAAACAATTGAGAGGGTGGAAATTTTAAGAGATCTCCGACTGGGAACTATTGATGTCCTTGTTGGCATAAATCTTCTCCGGGAGGGTCTTGATCTCCCGGAAGTCTCTCTGGTTGCTATTCTTGATGCTGATAAAATTGGATTTTTACGTTCTGCAACTGCTCTTATTCAGACTATAGGAAGAGCCTCCCGAAATGTGGAAGGAACTGTAATTATGTATGCAGACAAATACTCTGGCGCTATGGAAGAAGCTATTAATGAGACTAATGAGCGGAGAGAGAAGCAGCTGGCTTATAATCTGGCGCATGGAATAACTCCGGAAAGTATAGTTAAAGCTGTAACAGATTTATTGGTCAGAAAAAAAAAGGAAGTAAAAAATTCAGAGAATGTTAACCTGGATATTATTAAGCAGGGATATAATATTTTAATTCCCGCACAAAGGAAAAAGCTGGTTAAAAAGCTTGAATCTGTTATGCTTGAACATGCCAAAAATATGGAATTCGAAGAAGCTGCTGTAGTGCGGGATGAGATAAAAGATTTGAAGGATCAATTTTCACTGTAGTTGTACCAGTAGCGGAGGGTACCCGCAAGGGGTGCCCCTACATAGTTTTATACCATATACATTGTTGTATGCAGTTATTAATTATGATATATTACCAGTTATGAAAATATGTATTGTAATTCTTCTTTTGTTTTCCAGTTTATTTTTATCCTGTAAAGATGAAAAGAAAACTTTTGATATTGATTTGCCTGCTACATCCGTTCTGTCTGTTCAATCCAGGTGGAGTGTAATTAATTCAACTCATCTTCGTTTAAGGGAGAAACCTGATCTGAACAGCAAGGCTATAACAACTTTATGGAAGGGTTATGTCCTTGAAGTGGTTTCACAAAGTTCTATAAAAGTTACCTTGGAAAATGAGGATGGCTACTGGTATCAGGTTAAGTATGGTGGGCTGCAGGGCTGGGTTTTTGGCGCTTACCTAAAGTTTTTTGATACAAAAGACAGTGCTGAGAAAAGCTCCAGGGAAATTAAGGGTTAATGGATTTTTTTCTTAAACTGTTACCATGGTTTCTTCCACCTATTATTGGTGCAGCCATCGGTTATATAACCAATGCAATTGCTATTACCATGCTCTTCAGGCCCCATGAGGAAAAAAGGTTTCTATCAATCAGACTTCCAATGACCCCGGGTATTATTCCAAAGCAGCGATTGGAACTGTCGGAAAGTGTAGGCAGGATGGTTTCCAGAGAGCTTCTGACCGAAGATGCAGTTCGAAAACAGATACGATCCAAATCTTTTCTTAAAAGTGTAGATCTCAGCATAAAAACATTCCTTGACCTTGTAATAGAAACACCTATAGCAGAGCTTAAATCTCACTTTATAAGATCACGCCTGAAGATTAAGACGGAAGATGAAATTTCAAAATCTTTTCTACCCGAACTTCTTGGTAATTTTCTGAATTCGAAAGGATTTTTAAACGTTATAGATAATCTCCTCGATAAAGGGATAATCTATGTTGAAAATAAGACTCCTGCGCAGCTTTTCCCTGATAAAAAAGAAAGGGTAATAGATAAATTTTTATCCATTCTGGTCTCTTCAGATCTTGAGGAAAGATTTCTAAATATTGTTGACAACTGGTTGGAGAAGGCTGTTCATGACAATTACCATCTTTCTATTGTTCTAACAGAAAATAATATAGAAAGATTCCTGGATATTTCAAAAAAACTTTACATAAGACTTTTTCCCCATTTTATTCACTTCCTTAAAAGTAAAGAGGTTACAAAAGAGCTGGAGATACATGGGCGCCGACTTCTTGAAGATATTATTAACAAGCTTAATAAAATACAGCGTTTTCTTATATCTGCCGGTCAGTATGACAAAACCCTGGACGAGAATATGGCAGAGATCGTAAAAGATACCATAATTAACCTAAGAGACTATGGAGAAGATAAAAAAAATATTGTCACTATGGCAAACGGCCTTGAACGACGACTTGTTTCTTTAAGTCAGACAACGGCTGGTCAAATTTTTACAGATTGGGATGGAGATCTTTTTGAAGATCTTCACAGTCTTGAAAGATCAGTATTTGAGTTTATTCGAAATCCCATCGTCTCTGAGAATATAAAAAACTGGCTCCTTGGTTTTTATAATAAATATGAGAACGTTAAATTAAAAGTACTCCTTTCTGATTGGTTTATGATGTCATTTGCAGATCTTAAAAATAAAGTTCTTAAGTTTATTTTTCCCGGGGAAAACCTAAAAGGGGCGTCAATAGATAAAATGGCGACCGGTATGTTATCAGGTGTTTTTAATATTATTACCAATAATGGTAATATGGCCATTATGGAAATTATAAATATTTCACCGGATATCAGGAATAAAATTGATATAAACCTTACTTCCACATTAATAGGAATTGTAGACGATAAAGTCCCGCAAATTCTGGAAAGTATCGATGTTAACACCCTTGTTGTAGATAAGATTAACACCCTTAATATGGAGAAGGTGGAGAAACTAATACTGGATATTGTTAGAAAACAGCTTCGCTGGATAAATGTATTTGGTGCACTTCTCGGTTCGATAATCGGCGGTGCCCAGCTGCTGCTTAATATGTTTATGTAGTTAATAATCCCCAATAAGCCAGCACTTCCCCGGATCCACCGCAACACTGATATTACCGCCCCCGACCAGAGCATCAGAATCCTTATTATCCCATCCTGTTATCTCTGTTTTCAGTAGAGTGTTTCCCAATTTATATTCCACGGTTAAGTACCTTCCAAAGTATTCTGTGGATAATATCTGTCCGTTTATTGTATTATCTTTTACCTCTTTTTCTATTTTCCAATTGATTTTTGTATCCTGGGGACGGAAAAAAAGAAGATATCTTTCTCTTTTTCTAATTTCTTCCTGATAGGGAAGTCTAAATGACAATCCTTGTTCACCGGATTTTAGATATATCCCTTTTCCTTCCGAAACATCTTCCACAACACACTGAATTTTATTGGAATCACCAAGAAAATCTGCACTGAAATTTGTGGAAGGATGGTTGTATATATCCCAGGGGGTTCCTGTCTGCTCAATCCTTCCATTGTTCATTACTACAATTCTGTCACTTATGGAAAGAGCCTCCTCCTGATCATGGGTTACATAGATAGTTGTTATTCCAAGGGTCTGCTGTATGCTGCGTATCTCCCGCCTAAGAATTGTCCGGAGTCTGGCATCCAGAGCGCTTAGGGGCTCATCAAGGAGAAGCAGTTTCGGTGCTGGAGCAAGGGCACGGGCCAGTGCTGTTCTCTGTTTTTCACCTCCTGACAATGAATCTATATTCCTCTCTCCATATCCGGAAAGATGAACCAGTTCCAGCATTTCAGAAACTTTTCTGTTTATCAAACTACTTTCTTTTTTTCGTGCTTTTAAACCATAAGCTATATTTGATTTTACATTCATATGTGGAAATAAAGCATAATCCTGAAATACTATTCCAATATCACGTTGCCAGACAGGAAGCTTAGAGACATTTTTACTATTAATAATTACATCTCCATCATCCGGAGTAAGTATTCCGGAAATAAGCTGAATTAATGTGGTTTTTCCACACCCCGATGGACCCAGTAGTGTAATAAGTTCCCCTTTATTTATTTCAAGGTCAACATCTATATTAAAATCTTCAAAACTCTTTTTTAGATCTTTTACTTTTACTCCCATTTTGGAGCCCCCTGTTTAGTTAACAGATTAATTATCAGAACCAAAATAGTCCATTAATACAAATGAAAGTGCAGTAAATACTATAAGAACTGTTCCCAGGGCACAGGCACCAATAAAATTATAAGAGCCAATTAACCTGTACATCATTATAGGTATTGTGATGGTATTCTCGGAAGCTAATAATATTGTTGCATTCATTTCACCAATAGAAATTGCAAACGAAAAAGCAGCACCCGCAAATATTGCAGATTTTATAAGGGGAAGTTCAATCCCCAGGAAAACTTTATATGGAGTTTCTCCAAGGCTCAAGGCTGCATAGATAATATTGGGTTTAATCTTATCCAGTACAGGTTTTACAGATCTTATTACAAATGGATAGGCTATAACTGTGTGCGCTAATATTATAAGTACTGGTAAATCCCTGACCGGTCCCTCTATGTAGTTCATTATTTTTAGATACCCAAGGCCCAGAATTACAGAGGATACAGATATTGGTAACATAAATAGAGTATCGAGTATTCCCCGAAACTTTTGTTTGCTCCGAAGGGCATAGCTTATTAGAGTTCCAATAAAAATGGAAAGGATTACTGTATAAAATGCATAACTTATAGAATTAGCAATTGCTCTGAATAAGGTCATTCCATAATTACCCGGAGTCGGATTTAAAATATCTTTGTAGGCTGAGATACTAAATGTACTGTTACCTGTCCCCATTCCTGAATTTATAAATGATTTGATTATGACAGAGAGAACCGGTGCAGCAACAAGCAATACCAAAAAAAGAATATATATACTTATTCCGGGAATAAATCTTCCGGTTGTTCGTTTTTTCTGTCTGTAAAAATCTCTGCCAGGCCCGATATGTTCATGATAATTAAGGGATGATTGAAAGTGAATGTTTAAATAGACAAAGATAAGGGTAATAAATATTCCTACAACCGAAAGAGCCGCCGCTGCATCCATATTAAGAGAAATTCGTGCCTGGCGGTATATTTCAACTTCAAGAGTTGTATAAGCAGGTCCCCCGCCAAGAACAAGTATTACTGCAAAACTTGTAAAACAAAAAACAAATACCAGGGCGGCACTTGCAAGAACGGCAGGTAGAATTTGAGGAAGGGTAACTGTAAAAAAAAGTCTTATTCTTCCTGCTCCCAGAGATTCTGCTGCTGTAGCAATAGATGGATCCAGTTTTTCCCATAAGGTCGAAACAATCCTTAATACGATTGGAAAATTGTAAAAACCATGTGCCAGAATTATGGCTTTCATAGAGTAGAGTATTCTAAATGGAGGTTCAGTACTGCCAGTAATACTCATAACTGTTCTGTTTAAATAACCATTATTTCCAAAAAAAATTACAAAACCCAGAACTACCAGAATTGACGGAAGAACAAAAGGAACTGCAGAAACAGCTTTTAACAGTTTTTTTCCGGGAAAATTTCTGGTTGCCAGTAACCATGCACCCGGAAGTCCTATAACAATGGTAAACAGTGTACTTAAAAGAGCTTGTGAGAGGGTAAAAAATATTATTCTACGGTTGTATTGGGATGTTAAAACCAGAGCTATATTTTTTAAAGAAAAACTGCCTCCATCAGGAAACAGAGCTCCCTTTAATACAAGAGAGAGGGGGAGATAGAATAATAAAATAAGAAATACTCCTGCTGTTATAAGCAGCAGAAGGTTTATTTTATTTCTACTGCGTAACTGCATTGGTCCATTCATCAATCCAGGAAGCAAGATTACTCTCTATCTCTGTAGATGGCATTCGAAGACTTATTTCCGGTTTTGGTGCCATTTTGAAGGAATCCGGCAGAGCAAGGTCAGTCCGGACAGGGTACATCCAGTTAGTAAGAGGTATTTCATTTTGAAATTTATTTTCCAGAATGAAATCAATAAACTTCTCTGCAGCCTCTCTGTTTTTAGAATTCTTCACTATCCCCATGCCTTCTATCTGCATATAGTGGCCGGCTGGGAAAAGTGCTGCCTTATATCTATCTGTGTTCTCATATTCTGCATGATACGCCGGGCTGGTTGTATAGCTGAGTACCATAGGAGCTTCACCTTCAGTAAAAAGACCATATCCGGAATCCCATCCATCAGTAATTGTCAGAACAGAGGGCATAAGCGCTGCCCAGTATTCGCCAAAAGCATCACCAAACTCAACTTTTGTCCATAACATAAAGCCCAAACCAGGGCTGGAAGTTCTTGGATCCATAAGTATAAGAGACTTGGAATATTCCGGTTTCAGAAGATCGTTTAAAGATAAAGGAGGATTGGATATTTTTTCAGAATCATAAATAATAGAAAAATATCCGTAATCGAAGGGAGTAACCCTGTTAGTTTTATCAAAGATCAGTTCTTTTGGAATTTTGTCCAGATTTCCGGATTTATAAGGGGCAAGAATATCCTCTTCAATGGCCCTGGCCAGCAGGTTGTTATCAATTCCTATCAGGAGATCAGCTTTAACATTATTTTTTTCTATAATAGCTCTCTGCAGAACCTGCCCTGCATCCCCTGCGGAAATTACAGTTAGCTTTATTCCATACTCTTCCTCAAAAGCAGGGAAAACCTTGGGTCCCGGACCCCAATCGGAAACAAAAGAATCATAAGTATAAATTGTTAAGTCTGTCTTAGTAGAGGACGCAGATCTGCGTCCATTACTGAAGAATGAAAAAATAGAAATACCGATGATTACAACAACAAAAAAAATTGCAGAAATTTTACGCATGATACACTCCATAGTGAAAATTTTTGGAATGTGGGTTTTGAATAGTGTCTCGCTCCCTTCGCCGGCATTATCCGGATCAGGTTCAACGGGTTTACTCTCAGGCCTGTATAACAAACCACCCCACGACAGGCTAATAATAGACCTCTCTTCATGTTGATGTCAATTGGATATTTGGGATTTATTGATATTGTTTTGGGTATAACGCGTGGATACATTTAGATTCACTGTGTACAGACGTAGCCTGGTCGTGCGCTTCGCTTACTGCTCGGCAATGCAACCTTAGCATGCTACGTCTCTACCACGGTTTCGGTTGACTTAAAAAGAAAAATACCATAGCCTTTGGTCATAAAAATATATGTAAATTTACTCAGGCTGGTCGCAACTTCGTTGCTGCTCGCCTATGCAGCCTAGGAGAGGTAGATGGGAAATAATTATAAAATTGCTGTATTGCCTGGAGACGGAATTGGTCCAGAGGTGATGGCAGAGGCTTTAAAAGTTTTAGAAAAGATTAAGAGTGTTTTTAATATTTCCTGTTCAACACAAGAGGCGGATTTTGGAGGAATTGCTATTGATAATCACGGTGAAGCTCTTCCAGGGACTACTCTGGAATTATGTAAAAAGGCAGATGCTGTCCTCCTTGGTTCTATTGGTGGTCCATCCTGGGAGAATCTTCCTCCTGAGCAGCAGCCGGAACGGGCCGGACTCCTTCCAATTCGAAAAGAGCTGGGCCTTTTTGCGAATCTGAGACCGGCTATCATATTTCCTCAGCTTACAGCAGCATCTCCTCTAAAAGATGAAATTCTTCAGGGCGGGATGGATTTACTGGTAGTTCGGGAACTTACTGGGGGAATCTACTTTGGAGCTCCCAAGGTTCGTGATGGTGATAAAGCCCTGGATACTCTGGTTTATACTAAATCTGAAATAGAAAGGATTGCACATGTTGCCTTTAAAGCGGCAAAACAGAGACAGGGTAAAGTTACCTCTATTGATAAAGCCAATGTTCTTACCTCTATGGTACTCTGGCGGGAAGTGGTTACTGAGATAGGAAAGGAGTATCCTGAAGTAGAGCTTAATCATATGTACGTCGATAACGGCGCAATGCAGCTTGTAAAGAATCCCCGGCAGTTTGATGTTCTTCTTTGTGGAAATATGTTCGGAGATATACTATCTGACGAAGCATCTATGATCACCGGTTCTCTGGGAATGCTCCCAAGCGCTTCCCTTGGCGAAGGCAACTTTGGACTTTACGAACCCTCCGGGGGCAGTGCGCCGGATATTGCAGGTAAGTGCATCGCAAACCCCATTGCCCAGATTCTTTCCCTTGGGATGCTGTTCAAATACAGCTTCGGCCGTGAAGATATCTATGATGCTGTCTTCCAGTCCATTGGGAAAGTTCTTGAAGAGGGGTACAGGACCAAAGATATACTTACTCCTGGATGCAGTGAAGTTAATACCTCTAAGATGGGAACCCTTATCTCTGAGAGTTTGTAATAAAATATTTGAGAGATTTTAGATAATATGGACTTTTTATCTATTATTTCTTTGATTATATGTTATTATACCAGGATGATTTATCTAAGCAATTGAGTCAGTTATTATATAATAATAATTACTGAGGTAGGGAGATACATTATGGATAATAAAATAAAGAACAAGATGCTGGGACTGCTGGAGGCCTCTACTAAACTTCAGCAGGAAATTGCCGGAAATGTATGGGATCTTTTTTCCGTTGCAAACCTGAACAGTGCATATGTCCATGAAATGATAGACTCTGCTGCCACCAGTGATACTGATGTAGCTACTATTCATTCCAAATTAAAAGAGATTGCAGCTAACTCTGAACATATTGTAGAAAATGTCGAAGATTCTCTTAAAGAATTGCAGAATGGAAATAACTCCTTTGATCAGACATCAGTAATAATGGTTGACTTTCTAAACGGCCTAAAGCAGATGGGAGACCAGTTTACCAGTTTTAAAATGGTTTTTTCTGATGTACAGCAGGCTACTTTGAAAATACGTGATACAATCCATGCAATTGCAGACATATCAGAACTAACAAATCTACTATCAATAAATGCTGCTATCGAGGCTGCAAGAGCTGGTGAGCACGGCAAAGGTTTTAAGGTTGTTTCTGATGAAGTAAAAAAGCTTGCTGAACAGAGTAAGAATCTTACAAATGATATTTCCCGTCTGTTAAAAACCCTTGAAAAAAATATAAGCTCTTCTGAAAGCAATTTAGTTGTTTATGAAGAAATCAGTAACAGCTTAAATGATAAGGTTGAATTAACAAGAAAGGATTTGTCTGTTACATCTGCTTCTCTTTCCAAAATAGACAGTAATATGAATAGTATTGCTGAATCAGTCAGAAGCCAGTCTGTTAATACTGATCGTATTTATCACTATGTCGGACAGCTTAGCAATTCATATACTCTTTTAAATTCAAGTTCAAAACATATAATTAATAATTTGAAATATCAGGATAATATTATTAATTCCATGAAGAATCAGGATAGTGACAGTAAAAATATTGTAGATACTCAGCAAAATATTTTACAGGAAATGGGTGCACTTGATGATATAAGCCAGTACGTAAGAGTGGGACATGATGTTGCATATCCGCCATGGGTATTCATTAAAGATGGAGTTTCGTCTGGTTTGAGTGTAGATATAATGAGAATTATAAATGAAAAACTTGGGTTGAATCTATATTTTCAACCTGATCAGTTTGTTACAATCTCTGATGGTCTTTTTAATGGAGATATCAGGATAATACTTAATGTTGGTTGGCCCAATGACTTTCTTGTCAACAAACCGGTAATTGTCACTAATCCGTATTCGGTTTTTAAGCCAGTCGCTTTTGTCCATAATGACTCACAAAAAGATGATGAACTTCTACCTCTTGATTTTATGAATGGTAAAAAAATAGCAGCTCAGAAAGGTTCTTATGTTATAGAAGAACTCAAAAATTATGATTGTGAGATAATTCCCGTTACCAATGATATAGAGGGTTTAAGTAAACTTATCTGGAAGCAGGTTGATGGAATTGTTACAGATAAACAGGTTGGTGAGTATCTATCCCGAAAATATTTTCAGAGTGAGATAGTTGCTGTTACAGAACCGTATAAGGAAATGGATGTTGTAATGGTTCTACACGAATCAGACACTGAACTGCGTGATAAGATCAATTCGATACTTACTATGAATGATATACAGGAAAAGATTGCCTCTTTATTATAATGGTATTATGACTTGGAATCTGGAATTTATTCCACAGCATCCTTTAATGCTCTGATGAATGCCTTAATGTCCTTTTTCCCTCCAATTCGCATGGCCATTAATACATAAGGCGGATAATCAATAATTCCATAATGGACATAATTACGGATATAAGTATATTTTTTACCAATAAATATGATCTCTTTCATATACCATGAACCAAATACAAAATCAAATTTACCGTCAATTGACTCATAAAGATTCCATTTAATAAGAAATGATCCATCTTCCCTAAGTTCCGGTATTTTGTAAAAAATAGAATGATACTCGCTTCCAAAGATACCCAGTTTAAATGACATAATTGCTTCCTGCAGGTGGTTGGTCCACAATGAACTGTCTGGATTGAGATCTTTTGTATAAGTCATTCTTGGGAAAACCTTCTGCTCGTTCTCAAGGTCAAGTACCAGATCAATTAGTTTATATATTGGTATTTCAAAAATTGCATGAGAATCAAAAAGAACATTTAGTATTTTTACACCATCTTTCTTTTCAGGATAGATTTGTGATTCAATTATAGATGGCTTGTCAAGGAGATCATTTAGTGAATCAACTGGCTCCTTATGATCTCTATATTCAAATATATTGCTGTTTGATATATCAGAGATTTCCTGGGCATAAAGACCTGCACATACTGAAACCAGAAGAAATAGTAGTATTGTTATATTAGTCATTTGATATCCTGAAAAATCAGTATACATATATTTGCTATTCTGTCTATAAAATATTAACTCAATGTGCTAGTCTACGACCATGAGAACGAAGAATGTGGTTTTTACCGGAGGTGGTACTGGGGGACATGTATTTCCCGGTATCGCAGTAGCAGAGAAATTATTGGAAAAGAATAGTGAAGGTTTATTTAGTATTTACTGGATTGGCAGCCGTCGGGGTATGGAGAAGGATATCCTGGAAAGATTTGATATACCATTTTATTCAATTCCTGCTGGTAAATTGAGGCGATATTTTTCATTTAATAATTTTATTGATATTTTTAAAATAATTTCAGGTTTTATTGTTTCAGTTTTTATTTTAAAAAAAATAAAAGCAGATATTTTATTTTCAAAGGGCGGATTTGTTACTGTTCCTGCTGTTCTGGCTGCACGAATGCTGAGGATACCTGTCATTTCCCATGAATCAGATATTGATCCAGGAC
>CBDVAD010000043.1:0-13770 GCA_965371875.1 uncultured bacterium | reverse complement strand
AGGAAATAATAAAAGATCTTATTGATGTAGGAATAAAAGAAGCAGACAGAATACTGGGACTTGTCGGCATCTGCGACGAGTAATCAATATCCCGTAGGGGCTAACGGCCTGGTCGCAACTTCGTTGCTGCTCGGCTATGCAACCTTAGCCGTTCGCCCCTACGGGGCTATTTCGATTCTGTTACGACCACCCTCTTTTGCCATGTACAAAGCAGTATCAGCTCTTTTTATAAGATCTTCAGGAACAGAATCCTTACTGCTGTCATATTTTGCTATTCCAATAGAAATTGTTGTTTTTACAATTTCATTCCTGCCGTTTTCTGTAAATTTAAATTCAAGAGATTCAATACGTTTACGTATTCTGTCTGCAATACTTATAGAATCTTTTTCATTCATATTTTTCAGAACAATTGTGAATTCCTCGCCTCCATACCTGGCAGCAAGATCCTCCAGCCTTAGACAGTCCAGTAGAACTGAAGCTACTTCTATAAGAACAATATCTCCAAAGGCATGTCCATATGTATCATTGAGATTTTTAAAATGGTCTATATCCATCATAAGAAGATGAATAGGATTTTTCTCTGAAGTAAAACTTGTTTTTATTGTCTGAAAAAGAACATGCTTTAACTTCAGTTTGGTCATCATATCGGTAGTAGAAACCTCAAAAAGAAACGCATTATCAATAGAGATAGAGGCCATTCCAGCTATACTGAGAAGGAAATCTTCTTCATCTCCATGATAAGGTTCTTTAATTATTCGTTCTCCCAGAACAATAATTCCCTGAAGATTACCTCTGTTTATCAAAGGAACAATCAGAGTAGGTTCCAGTATTGTAAATGGTTTGATGTCAGATATATTCGTAATATCCTGAAGAAGCTGGGGCATAGTATAACATCTGGGATTCTTTTTAAATGTATTCACCAGTTCAGAATTTTCTTTTATTACATATTTTATTTTACGGTCAGGGTTGAATCCCTCATAGTTTCTATAAAGAGTAAACTCCCTGCTGTCTATATCCGGTTTAATAAACAATCCGGCCTTTAGAACTCTGGCCCTTCCCATACATGTAAGAAGAATAGAATCCAGAACTGAAGAATAATGCAGATTTGAACTTAAACTCTTGCCGATTTCCAGAAGTGACTCAAGATCATTGATTCTGGCCTCATATATCTGCAGTATTTCATTACTATCTAAGGAATTCATCAACATCCTCTTCTATTTTTTTGAGTTTTACCGCTACTTCCTTTTTAGATTCTTCAAGGTCCTGACCAGGTTCAGCTTTACAGGATGCATAAAACTTTATTTTAGGCTCTGTACCGGAAGGTCGTATTGTAACCATACTTCCATCCTGTAATAAAAACTGGAGAACATTGGAAGAAGGGAGGTTGATATCCTTTACTTTTTTTCCTGTTTCCAGATTATATGTTTCTCCAGTTTTATAATCCTTCATCAATGATAAAGGGATCCCTCCAAATTCTGCTGGTGGACTACTTCGCATAGAGGACATCATCCCTTCCATTTGGGCTTTGCCTTTCTCTCCTTTCAGATACCTGGATATAAGCAGTTCTTCAAAATATCCGAATTCTTCCCATATCTCTTTTAATCTATCAAGAACACTCTTACCCCTGGATCGGTGATACAGTGTTAATTCAACAGTCAGAAACGCGGCTGAAACAGCATCTTTGTCGCGGACTTCATCAGTTACAAGATAACCGTAACTTTCCTCACCGCCAAAAATATATTTTTCACCTGTTTTCTCAAACTCTTTGATCTTTTCAGCAATATACTTAAATCCGGTAAGAACATCATACGATTTTACTCCATAACTCTCTGCAACAAGTCTTTGAAGTTCTGTTGTTACAATTGTTTTAACAAAGGCACTCTTACCGTTGAGTGAACCATTTTCTTTAAGAGAGGAAAATATATAATCACCAAGAAGAACACCCAACTGGTTACCTGTTACAAGAACATACTTATCTCCATCAGGAACTGCAATGCCCAGTCGATCTGCATCAGGATCTGTACCTAAAAGAAGATCTGCCTTTTCTTTCTGTGCAAGTTCCAGTCCTAGTTTCATAGCGGCTACTATTTCAGGATTGGGAAAGGCTACTGTGGGAAAGTCACCATCGGGTTCCCGCTGCTGGGGTACTGTAATTACATCTATGCCCATTTCTCCAAGAGTTCTTTCAACAAGCATTGTACCGGCACCATGAAGAGGAGTGTAGACAACTTTTAGATCCTTACCATTCTGCAGCATTAAATCCGGTTTGAAACTGCACGATTTCACCAGTTCCACATATGGTTCATCAATCAGCGTATCCGTATAGATAAGGAGTCCTTTATTAACAGCTTCATCTTTATCCATGGTCTTTACTCTGCCGGAGACAGCATTAACTTCGCCTATAATAGCAACATCATGAGGAGGTACAATTTGACCGCCGTCGGACCAGTAGACCTTATAACCATTGTATTCGGCAGGATTATGAGAGGCGGTAACAACTATCCCGGCAGTACACCCCAGTTTACGAACAGTATAAGATACAACCGGTGTAGGTCGCAGAGTAGTAAAAAGATAAACCTTTATACCATTTGCACAAAGAACCAGTGCAGCTTCTTCTGCAAAAAGCGAGGAGAAGTTTCTTGAGTCATATGCAATTGCAACAGACCCATTTTTAACCATCCTATTGATATATTTCGCAAGACCAGTAGTAGACTTCCTGACAATGTAGGGATTCATTCTGTTATAACCACCACCAATAACACCCCGAAGACCACCGGTTCCAAATTCCAGATCCATATAAAACCTGTCGTTTAGCTCGTCAATATTGTTATTATCTACTACCTGTTGAAGATCATCTATAAAATGAGGATGTTCCTCAAATTTTAAATAATCACTGATTTTTGTATCCAACTCATTCTGATCCATGCAAAACCTCCGGTTTACAGTTATCAGTTAGCAGTAAACAGTTATCAGAACCTGCATACTGTTCACTGTTTACTGTTCACTGTTTACTGTTTACTGTTCACTGTTCACTGTTCACTGTTCACTGTTCACTGTTAACTGTTAACTGTTAACTGTTAACTGTTAACTGTCTAATATTCTTAACAATTCCTCCGGTTTGTCAATCAAAATTCCTGCACCGGCTTCTGTCAGTTCAAAAATATCCCGATATCCCCAGGTTACACCAACTCCCAATAAACCGGAATTGATCGCTGTTTTCATATCTACACCACTATCACCAACAAAAATTGCTTCTGATGATTTTACATCCATATCTTTTAGTATCTGATGAACTGCAAATGGATCCGGTTTTTTTGGAATATCCTGGAGTATTCCCTGAACAGTGGTAAATTCCCAGTCCGACAGCAGTTCTCCGGAAATATATTTTACAAGGCTGTCTTCTTTATTTGATAAAACAGCTAACTTTATTCCATAAATTGTTAACTGATTCAGTAACAGTGGAATTTCAGTATAAGGTTTGGTTGTTACTACTGAATTATTACTGTATTCCTCTATAACCCGAAGATAAGCCTTATCAAGAATATCATCAGGGCAATCACCAGTACAGGCCCGTTTCAGAGTTTCCTTCAAGCCGTGTCCTACAAATTTTTTATATGCTTCTTCAGGATGAGACGGCATACCAAACTCATTAAGAGCTGTATTTACAGCCAGAGCAATATCACCCAATGTATATAAAAGGGTACCATCCAGATCAAAAATTACTGCTTTATATTTCATGTACTACAGGCTATGGAAGTCTACTGTGATTGTCAATAATAATTAGTTCAGGTACATGGATTTCACTGCAGAATACACCAAAATAAACTATATCAAATAATCTGTTTCGGACATATATCTGGGAATTTTTCTACAGGAGAATATGTTGGACTGATGCTGCCATGAAAAAAACTTGCTCTTTAGCTGCCGTGAATGTATATTATTAAATAATAGTCATTAAAGAAGGAAGTATGAAAAAATTATTTATCATACTGTTTCTAAGTTCCTTTGTTTTCATCAGCTGTGAGGATGATCCGGCTGCTTGGTACCCGAATGAAGGCTCGATTACATCTCCTGTTCTGCTGACTGTAGGCACCACACACAGCGCAACAATTGACGAGTGGGGTACAAACTACTATACATTTACAACTGCAGCAGGGGCGGCGGATCATACGATAAGTCTCATTAATGTCGATTCCGATTTGAGCTGGGAATTATACAGTGACTCTAACTATACATACCCCCCTGACTATGAGTGTGACGATTATGACTACAAGGCCGACGAAAGTAAAACTATTACTACCTTGCCCGCTGATACTTATTATCTAATGGTTGATGAATGGGATTTTGTTGGGGGAACCTTTAACATATCGATCACTACGCCATAAAACTGCATTGCTATCTCTCACAATCCTAAGTTATTAGAATAGATTTCCCATTTATTCTGACATGAAAGAGCAATTACATATAAAGTGAAGTTTTAGAGGTAACTTTCAAGAATATCAAAGGTAATTATGCCGTCAAAACTATCATCTTTCCTGCTCTTAAGCAAATTTGATGCAACTCCTTTATAATCTCCAAGACAATCCACGACAATATCTGCAGAACTCACATTTTCATTTTTAGTGTATCCATTAACAGTTGCTATAACTGCTATTCCGGCTCCTTTTCCTGCAAGGACCCCTATTCGGGAATCTTCAACTACGAATGCATCCGCTGAAGAAACACCGGATTCCTTAAGAGCCATTTGATAGATTTCAGGATCCGGTTTCTTATTTTTTACAACATCTCCAGCAAGGAGCAGATCAATTTTAATACCCTGGAGCATATATTTTTTTACTGCCTTTGCGGCTTTCTCATTAGAGGTTGTACATATTCCAAGAAAGACTCCGCGACTGTTTATTTCTTCCATAAGCCGTCTAATCCCTGGTCTGAGAGGAAGTTTTCCTGCCTTAATTAATTCTATAAAAAGCTCTGTTTTTCGGGTATGCAGCAGTTTTATAAACCCCTCGGGGTCTTTATCATAATCAGAATTACTAAATCCAATCTTCTGAAAGTAGAATTTAATCCTCTCTTTTCCACCACCGACCTGTAGCAATTCATGATAGAATTCTACATCCCATTCAATATTAAGACCAAATTCTTTAAATGCATTATTGAATGAAACCCGATGCCCATCTCGTTCAGTTTCTATTATTACACCGTCCTGATCAAAAAAAACTGCTTTGAGTTCTCTCATCATATTCCTCTATGCTTTTCCTGCACTACCCAGTATTTCAATCCAATTAAAGACAACTTTCTTAGCTGCATCTATCTGAAGCTGATTCATTTTAACCGGATTGTATGCAGTTTCTGAGTTCTTGATATACCCGTCTGCAGCATCTATCCATGCATGTTTAAGTTCAGTTGAAACATTGAACTTTGAACCCCCAACAGCAATTAAATCTCTGACTACCTGCTCAGACAATCCTGTTCCACCATGAACAACCAGGGGAGCAACTATTATATTACTGTTTACAGTTTCAGATATCCTTTTTAATCTTACTACATCTATTTTAGGATTTTGTGTTTTATAAATGCCATGGGCAGTACCAATAGCAGGCGCCAGATTATCAAGGCCGGTTTCTTCCACAAATGTTACAGCCATATCAGGATCGCAAAGTTCAACCTCACTCTCTGCAACCCTTACCTGATCTTCAACACCACCAACAGTTCCAAGTTCGCCCTCTACAGAAACATTCCCCCAGGTTCTGGAATACTCTACTACAGCTTTTGTCATTCTTACATTTTCTTTGAAGTTCTCTTTGGAAGCATCAATCATAATACTGGTATATCCGGCGTCAACGCATGAATTACAGAAATCAACATCAGTACAATGATCAAGCTGCAGTGCCACAGGAACAGTGGCTTTTTCCGCTATGGATCTAAAAGCAGCACCAAAGACCTCAGGACTCAACTGTTTCACCGGTGACACAGATGTCTGAATAATTACAGGAGAGTTAACTTCGGCCGCTGCTTCTACAATAGCAATCATCTGTATTATACTTGTGACATTAAAGGCACCTACGGCGTATTTTCCCACCGTCGCCTTTGTTAAAAGTTCTTTTGTGTTGGAAATTGACATTTTCACCCCTTAGGTTGCATAGGCGAGCAGGAAGGACGCATAGCCGAGCAGCAACGAAGTTGCGACCAGGCAAGCTTGCTTCCGACCAGCCTTATTTAAACATGATGGTATTATGACATAATTTTTAATATTAGCAATCGAGGTTAACCATTGAAAACACACAAAATACTGTTTCTGGAATCCTACTACAGTGGTTCCCACAGAGCTTTTGCAGACGGGCTGGTACGGAATTCAAAACATAAAATTGATATTTTGACCATGCCTGCCCGCTTCTGGAAATGGAGAATGAAGGGTGCAGCACTGTATTTTGCGAATCAAATAAAGAATGCTAAAGAGTATGATCTTATATTTGCAACAGATCTAATCAATATTGCTGATTTAAAAGTACTCCTTGGCAGTAATTGTCCGCCAATCATTCTATATTTCCACGAAAACCAGCTTGCCTACCCCTTAAATAAAAATGAAAAACTGGATTATCACTACGGACTAACTGATCTTACAAATTCTCTTAGTGCTGATCGCGTGGTTTTCAATTCGCAAACTCACAGGTCGACATTCCTTAAAGAGCTGCCTCTGTTTCTTAATCACCTTCCTGACTTCGTACCGGACTGGACCATAGATAAAATCAGAGCTAAAACTCTTGTAATATACCCGGGGATTGAAGATGCAGTTCTTATAGAAAACGGTTATCAAACAGTAAACAAAAGAAACAGTGTACCACTTATTATATGGAACCATAGATGGGAGTTTGATAAAAATCCGGAGTCTTTTTTTAATGTTCTTTTTAAGCTTAAAAATGAAGGGACCCCATTCCACTTAGCGCTTCTGGGTGAAAGATACAAAAAACAACCCCCTGTTTTCCTGGAGGCGGAGAATCAACTTACAGGTAATATTATCTATTCAGGATATATGGAAAACTATAATGATTATCTTAAAATGCTGAAAAAGGGAGATATAGTCATAAGTACTGCTAACCAGGAAAACTACGGCATAGCCGTTATTGAAGCAATTCTTGCAGGGTGCATGCCCCTGCTACCAGATAGACTTTCCTATCCTGAACTTATTCCTACGGAGTTTCATTCTGAATGTCTGTTCACTGATGAAAATGATCTCGAAAAGAAACTGAAAAGAGCACTAAAAGTAGATAAAGTCTTTAAACAAAATGTATTAATAGATAGAATGAGCGGATTGTGCTGGAGCAGTATTATAAAGAAATACGATGATCTGTTCGATGAGCTCGTTAATGGGGAGAAATAGAAGTGAAAGTTAAGGTTGGACTTGTAAAATGTAACACCTACGATTCTTTGGAACTGGATAAAGCTATAGAAGAAGCAATGCGCCTTTCCGGAGGAATCGATGTAAAAGGAAAGAGCCTTCTTTTAAAACCCAATATACTGCAGGATTCTGATCCGGGAAAAGCAATATCAACCCACCCGGAGTTTGTCAGATCTGTAATTAAATATATGCAGAAAGAGGGAGCTGTCGAAATCTATGTTGGAGACTCACCTGGCTTCCAAAAACCTGGTTACAGTGGAAGAAAAAGTGGAATACGCCAGGTAACAGAAGAAACCGGATCAAAATGGATAGACTTTACTGCCGGGAAAACAACAATAAGAACTGAAACTGGAAAAATGCAGAAAGAATTTAAAGTTACCTCAATTGTAGATAAAGTAGACATGGTCATAAGTCTGCCTAAAATGAAAACCCACCAGCTTATGTACTTTACCGGGGCAGCAAAAAATCTGTTTGGTTTACTGCCTGGTTTAAGCAAATCTCCATATCATGTTTCTTATCCTAACAGGCACAACTTTGGAGAGATGATACTTGATCTGCTGGAAGCGGTTAAACCAGCTTACTCTATAATGGATGCAGTAATTGGAATGGAGGGGCCAGGGCCGGGTAATGGATACCCGAAGCCTGTAAAACTAATAATTGCCAGCCCCAATGCTATAGCCCTTGATATTATAGCAAGCTCTGTTATTGGATATGACCCAATGTCTATACCAACCAACAAACTTGGTTTACATCGACATTTCGGCGTAAAACATCTATCTGATATTTTGGTTGAAGGTGAGGCTCTTTCAGACGTAAAAATTGATGATTATAAACTTCTGGGAGAAAAGAAATTTCAAAATATAATTTTTGATCTCTTTCATTTCCGGATATTCGAAAAGTATCAGCAAAAGAGAAAACCCAGACCATACTTTATCGAAGAAAAATGTATTAAATGCGGTGAGTGTATTAAAATATGTGCCTCTGATGCAAACTGGTTTGAAAAAGGTCCTAATGGAAAATTTGTAGCTGTGGATTACAACAAATGCATCCGCTGCTATTGCTGCCACGAAATTTGTCCCGTTGATGCAATTGAAATAAGGAAATAATCCAATGATATACATAATAACTGCATTTCTTACACTTCTGCCAATTTCTGAGCTTCGTGGAGCAATACCCTATGCAATAGCCAATGGATTATCTCCAATGTTCACATGGTTTTACTGTGTAGCTCTTAACGCAATGGTTGGTCCTTTAGTATATATTTTTCTCTCAACCTTCCACCGTTTTCTAATAAGATTTAACTGGTATGAAAAATTGTTTACAAAATTTGTAGATAAAACAAGACACAAAGTTGAGAAGAAGATACGTAAATATGGATATCTGGGAGTAACCCTGTTTGTTGCCATCCCCCTACCTATTACAGGTGCATATACAGGCACTCTGGGGTCATGGCTATTCGGACTGGAACCGAAAAAAACTTTTATAAGTGTTCTTATAGGTGTAATAATTTCGGGAACAATTGTACTGTTAATTACATACTTCGGTATCGAAGCATTTTCTTTTTTTACTAAACAATATTAGGATTTTAGGATTAAAGGATTCTAAGATTAAGGGATTACAGGATTCAAACTTGGCTATAGATCTTAAAAAAGAACTCAACGATAAACAGTATCTGGCTGCTGCACAGCTTAATGGTCCCCTCCTTATTATAGCAGGAGCTGGTTCCGGTAAAACACGTATGATCACCTTTCGAATAGCTCATATGCTGGAGAAAGGTATACATCAATCAAATATATTAGCGTTAACATTTACAAATAAAGCGGCGAGAGAAATGGAAGAGAGGGTCAAAAGCCTCACAAACAGAAAGTTAACAAATTTAACTGTTTCAACATTTCATGCATTTGGTGTAAAAATTCTAAAAGAGAGTATATCTTATCTTGATTATAACGACAATTTTAGTATTTATGATCAAACAGATAAAATTTCTGCCATAAAAGAAGCTGCCAGGGAGTTAAACATCTCTCCTGATGTTCTGGATATATACGAAGTTTCCAATCTCTTTTCCTCAATAAAAACCGGTAGAGAAAAATGGACCGACACAAATAATAGTTTTAAACCATTGTATAATGAATACCAGGAATATCTCTATAATCATAATTCAGTTGATTTTGATGATCTTATTATCCTTCCTGTGAAACTATTAACTGAGTTTCCGGAAATTTTAAAAGGCTATCAGATGAAATATCAATATATAATGGTGGATGAGTTCCAGGATACATCTTTATCACAATATAAAATGATTAAACAGCTTGCATCAGAAAACAGAAATGTCTGTGTTGTCGGAGATGATGATCAGTCTATCTATTCATGGAGAGGTGCAAACTACCAGAATATTATCAATTTTGAGACTGATTTCCCTGAGCTGACAGAGATTAAACTGGAACAAAACTACAGATCTACTGAGAACATACTTGCTGCTGCCAACAGTCTGATCTCAAATAATACAAATAGAAAAGAAAAGGAACTGTGGACAGGTATCGGCCATGGGAAATCTATCGAACTATACTATCCGGAAAATGAAACCCGGGAGGCTGATTTTATATCAGAAATGATAAAAAGTTTTTACCTAAAAGATAGTCTTAAGTACCATGATTTTGGTGTACTTATAAGAACTAATAATCTCAGTACTCTCATAGAAAACTCTTTTCTTACAGAAAATATTCCCTACAAAGTCTCTGGTGGACAGAGTTTCTTTCAAAGAAAAGAGATAAAAGATATAATTGCATACCTTCGTGTCCTGGATAATCCGGATGATGATGTTAATTTCTTAAGAATTTTAAACACTCCCCGAAGAGGATTAGGAAAAGCCACACTGCTGAAAATAAGGGAGATTTCAAAAAACAAGGAATGTTCTCTTTATGCTGCAGCTACAGAATTACGATGGACAGGAGATTCCCCCCTTTCCAATAAAGTACAGAGCAGCCTTCAGGAATTCATTGACATGATAGAAGAATACAAGGAGATGCTGCAGGACGAAGAAATTAAAAAATCAAAAACAATAAAAGACCTCATCGAAACTATTAATTACTGGGGCTACCTTATAATAGAACACCAGAAAAACGAAAAGCTTGCCAAATGGAAATATAAAAATATTGGTATATTTATGGAGCTTTTTGAAAAATGGGAAAGAAATACTGACAATAAAGATAAAAAACTGGGAACCTATCTCAACAGGATTACATTATTAACAAGGGATGATGATGACGAAGGAGATAAAGGGCAGGTGAACCTGATGACCATACATGCTTCAAAAGGACTTGAATTTGAATATGTGTTTCTTGCTGGAGTTGAAAACAATATAATTCCCCATGCACGGTCTATAGAAGAAAACCCTGACAATCTCGAGGAAGAAAGAAGACTCTTTTATGTTGCCATTACCAGAGCGAAACAGAAGCTTTTTATGACAAGCTGTAAAACCAGGAAAATAGGATATGAAATTGTAGATACTGGTCCGTCACCCTTTTTAAACGAGATTCCGAAGGATCTAATTGAATTTCATACACCTGTAGAAGATGTGGGTGATGATGAGGCAATAGATTATTTTAAGAAAATGAAGTCTCAATTCAATTAGTAGAGACGCACGGCCGTGCGTCTTTACTAATTAAGAAGATCATTAACAAGGGAATCAATATCATCCTGATTAACATCTGTTTTTCTTTCATATGCAAGTTCACTATTCGTTTCTTTTAGTTTTTTTAATAGTCCGTAAATCATGACCATAAAAAATTTATTACCTGCAGAGGGGTTTTCCTTGATAAATTTCAGCATTTGAGTTCTTTCAATCCTGAAAACTACTGTTTTTGAACTACTTGTTACACTGGCGGTTCTTTTTACTTTCATAAAAATTCCTGCTTCACCAAATATTTCACCATCACCAATTGTACAAATATAAACATCCTTGCCTTCAGATTCGAGAGCAGATACCCGTACAACGCCCTCAACTACTGCATAAAAAGACTGATCGGTATCACCCTGCTTTATGATGGGTTCTTCTTCATCAAATTCCAGAACAGAACAATTCTCAATTAAACTATCAAGTTCATTATCTGTCATAAACTTAAATGTCAAAATTTCTCTTATCTGATTTTTATAGCTGGCTTTATCTGTGATTTCAATCATTTTGGTACTCCATTACTTCAAGTATAATTTAAATACAAAGAAAAGCAAATATAAAATTATTGACAGCATCTTTCCGATCAGATATCTTGTATATACATCTTTGAATAAATAGAGTTAATATGAAACGTAAAGATACCAAACCCCTATATCTCCAAATGAAGGAATATCTTCTAAATCAAATTCAAAAAATGGATCCTGGAGACAATCAGCTTGAACCGGAAAATCTTCTCTCAAAAAAACTGGAGATGAGTCGGGAAACTGTACGAAAGGCGATGTCGATACTAATCAGGGAAGGTGTTATTACCCGATGGCATGGCAAAGGAAATTTCGGACACCCGGCTGTAAGTAATCTGGTTATGAGAGTTGATATGAATTCTGATTTTAGAAGAATTCTTAGAAATGCCGGTTATACAGTAAAAACAGAAAGATCTGAATCATATCTTAAGCTCCCCAGTGATCAAATGCTGAAACGGATTCCGGAAGCAGCGGGAAAAGAGATTCTAAGCTATGAACTCCAGTTTTTAGCAGATAGTAAGCTTGCCATAGATGTAAGTGTGGAACTTATTAATAAATATGTAAAATGTAAACCTGAAAGCGGCGTCTATTCCGAGATTATAACAGACTCACTTAAAAAATATTGTGATGTTGATTCGGCCTACTCTACAGCCTGGCAGAGAGCAGGTATATCTTCGGAAATTTCTTCCAAATTTGGAATACTTCCGGAGACTCCCTTACTTATCTGGGATGAAATTTATTACGATCTGAATGATTACAAAATAGGTTATGTGGAGATACATTTTAATCCTGAAATTATGGACCTCTCTATGAAACTGTCCTTTTGATTCTGTTTTTTCAGATAATTTCGAGTCGTCCATCCAGAAGAAAACCGCTATCTGCTGAAACACCGTATTTCTTAATATATTTAAGCAGCTCATTCCTGGCATACATACCCGTATCTTTTTGTGGAATATCTTTTAACCCACTAATAGTATTTCCAGTAACAGCTTCTGAGTCCTCCCAGCACCTTGCGAGTCCCTGAACATAGTTTGGTATAGCCAATGTAAATAAATTATCATTACAAGCTTCCAGAGGAGTACCGTTAATAACTATATCTGTTACATCGTCCCCGGTTTTATCAATTTTATATCTAAGCTCTTTACTAAAATGAAGAAAGCCTCTTTCGATATTTGGTTTATTATCTCTGTTTATTCGTCGTGCATTCTCCTTAATAATTTCTCCTAATATTCTTCCGGTTATAGTCATAAGAACAATAGTATCTGCGAAAGGCATAAGGCGGTAAACATCTACGGTATTTACAGTTTTTCCAAGGTGATTAAAGAATCTCATCATACTTGTACCGTCTATAAGTGTAAAATCGATTGCCTGGCCGGTAGCCCTGATTACCACAGCTAATGCATCTGTAATAAAATTTGCCATAGGGTTCTCAAAACTGTCTTTAAAGATGTCATAACTTTTAAGGCTGTATTCATCAGACAGATTCAGGTTTCCAACAGGCGTTTTTAATGCTGCAATGCTTCTACCTGCATCTGTATTCTCAAATGCTAAATCAAAATCACTGTTGCTAACAAGATTTCCAGTAGGTATTACCGAAGTTCGGATTAGACTATTCTGATCAGAAATTTTTAGAATTGTCTTACCATAAAAAAGACCATTGAAACCTGCCTGTAGAACAGGAATATTATTTACAACATTCTTTATCTCCAACCCGTTTATATTCAGGAAATCGTGAGTATGTCCGCCAATTATTAAATCAATTTTTTGATCTTTCAGGCCGGAAGCAAGTTCCAGGTCACCCATTATCTTTACAGCTGCAAAGGTAGAGCCTAATCTATATCCAAGGTGGCTCAGAATAATAATGGAATCACAAAAAGGTACAAGCTTATCATAGAACTTCTCTACAGTTTCAAGTGGATTGGTGATTGAGAAACTGGAACCTTCTCTTGAACGGATCTGGCCTGGAGTAGTTAGTCCAATTATACCAATTCTAACCCCTTTAATTACAAAAATAGCTCCGGGATAAACCAGACCATCAAGTTCTCCATCATGTTTCAGATTAGCTGAAAGAACAGGAAAAGCAGTATCATTCTTTATTGACTTTTTTAAGGTCTGTAGTCCTGTGTCAAAATCATGATTACCCAATACGGTAGCGTCAATGCCTGCAAGACTAAAAGCAG
>CBDVAD010000042.1:0-14048 GCA_965371875.1 uncultured bacterium | reverse complement strand
GAGGAAAAAAGAATAATTGATGAGAGATTGGATGCGTATCATCAGAATCCCAATTTAGGGTCTCCCTGGGAAGATGTTTATAAGAGAATAGTAAGCAAGTGAGCTATAAGGTCATTGTAAGACCTGAAGCCGAAATGGACTTAAAAGAGGCTTTTTCCTGGTATGAAGATAAAAGACTGGGATTAGGATATGATTTCCTTTTGCAGGTTGATGCAGGATTCAAATTTATAGAAAGGAATCCTTATGTTTTTCAGCAAGAGCATAAAGAAACAAGAAAATTTCTTATAAAAAGATTTCCATATAAAATTATCTATATAATTAAAGAAGAAAACATATTTATTCTGGCTGTGATACATGGTAAGAGAAGTTCTGAATTAATAAGTGATAGGATAGATAATTACTAGCAAAATTGGACATCAATCAGAATATAATCCAGAGAGATATTATAACTTCAATCCTCGGCGAACTAATTGATCTTTTTCCTTCTTGGGGCTCTTTTGTTTGTCAACAATTCTAAATCCTGAAGCTTTCTACCCAGTTCATCATCTGCTGCAACAAGTAGAAAATCTTTATCAAGGCCCAACACAAACAATATTTGCATATATGTTCCCATTGCTACAGAAGGCGAGCCTTTTTCAACTGCCCAGACTGTGGCTCTGCTTATTCCTGCCCGTTCAGCGATTTGTTCCATTGAAAGTCTCCTGCGAAGCCTTGCTGCTTTTATATTTTCTCCAAATTGGATAAGGGTTCTCTTTGCCTGTGGTAGAATTATGGTTTTTCTCTTCATAATGTCTATAATAATAAACAAATATGGTGTTAATGTCAATTATATGCTACATTGCGTTAAGGATTGAAGTGAAAATCCCGCACCGTGGGTGTATGTGCATAGAGACAAGGCATGCCTTGTCTGTACCCCGAAAATCAAAATGTGACCCCGTTAATCGAATCCGGGCGGAATTGCAACGGAAAGCCTGACCCTGTAGGGGCGAATCTTGTATTCGCCCTTACAGGGGAACGCCCGGAAAATTGAACAAAAAATAGAACCAATGTATATCATGACACACAAAAGAAAAAAGAATAGAATGGACATAGCATTTTATCATTTAATTCAGAACGGCTTTCCAGGAGAATAGATTGGTAGATGAACGGATAAATAAACTAAGAAAAGTTATGCTGAAAGAGGGTCTGGATGCCTATATTATCAGCGGCAGTGATCCTCACCAGAGTGAGTATACAGCGGAACGCTGGGCAACCCGAAGATGGATATCCGGATTTACGGGTTCTGCAGGGCTTGTGGTTGTAACTGCAGATAAAGCCGGTTTATGGACCGATTCACGCTACTATCTTCAGGCAGAGGCAGAATTGAAAGGTACAGAAATAGTTCTGTTTAAATTCGGGCTGCCTGATGTTCCCGGTCATCTGGAATGGCTTGCAGAGGAACTTGTACAGGGCGGGGCTGTGGGAAGTAATATCTGGACTACTTCCATTGATAATAAAAAAGAGATTGAATCAGAATTTGCGGGTACTGGTTTGAATTATAAAGGAAGTTCTGATCTGCTGGAAGATGTCTGGGTAGAGCGGCCTGATTTTCCAAAGGAGCCTGTTTTTCAGCTTGATTTAAAATATACAGGAAAAAGCAGAGAAGAAAAATTAACTGATATCAGAACATGGATGAAAAAGAAAAGGCTTGCCTGGTATCTTGTTTCATCTCTTCCGGATATCGCATGGGTTCTTAACCTCCGGGGAAGCGATATAAGTTTCAATCCTCTGTTTATCAGCTATTTACTCATAGGTGAAGAATCATGTTATATCTACATCAATGAAGGTCAATTATCTGCTGATCTTTCAGAGTTGCTTGAGGCTGAGAATCTAACCATCATACCCTATAAAGAGTTTGAAAATCATGCTGTATCTCTTGTTCCAGGAAGGATAACACTTGCTCCCGGAACTTCCAGTATTGGGAGTCAGCAGCTCTTTAATGATGGTTGGGAAAAGGTTTATGAGAAAGATATTATAACTGAAATGAAAGCAGTAAAAAATAGGGTTGAGATATCCTCTACACAAAATGCTATGAAAAAAGATGGTGTAGCATTAGTACGGTTTATGATATGGCTTGAAGAAAACTGGCCTAAGGGTAAGCTGACGGAGGTAGGTATTGCTGATAAGCTGGCAGATTTTCGGAGCCGCCAGGACGGTTTTGTTGGTTTGAGCTTTGCTACAATAGCCGGGTTTAATGGACATGGAGCCATTATCCATTATTCCGCAAATGATGAAAGCGCCTATACCCTTAGTTCTCCTGGAATTCTGCTTCTGGATTCCGGCGGGCAGTATCTGGACGGTACCACAGATATTACCCGGGTACTTATATCCGGGGATGTCCCGGCAGAAATAATTCATGATTATACTCTTGTTCTTAAGGGACACATTGATCTTGCAATGGTAACCTTCCCTGTGGGAACAAAGGGTTTTCAGCTGGATGTTCTTGCAAGAAAGGCTCTATGGGATGAGGGAAGAAACTATGGCCACGGTACCGGCCACGGAGTGGGTTTTTTTCTCAATGTCCATGAGGGGCCCCAGACTATAAGTCAAAAGGCAGTGGATATTGCTATAGATGAAGGGATGATTATTTCCAATGAGCCTGGTATTTATCTGGAAAACAGATATGGGATACGAATTGAAAGTCTTGTTCTGGCAGTTAAGAGTGATATTGGCAGGACAGAGGATTTTCTTGAGTTTGAAACACTGTCAATGTGTCCTTTGGAGATCGATTTAATTGATACTGACCTGTTGACCGGGATTCAGAAAGATTGGGTAAATAACTATCATGATCGTGTCTATGAAAGTCTTAGTCCCCTTCTGGAAGAATCAGAAAGAATCTGGCTTAAAGATAAAACCAGGAGTTTATAATGTCTGCAGATATAAAAAATACCAGAACTGCAGTAATTCGAAGGGCTTCCTGGGTTGGGATAATAGGAAATGCTTTTTTATCAATTATAAAGATTACAGCTGGAATTATAAGTGGATCTTTTGCTCTTTTAGGGGACGGAATAGATTCAGCAACAGATATTGTTACATCAATTGTAACACTATTTACATCAAAAATTGTAGATAGACCACCTGATGAAGGTCATCCATATGGTCATGGACGGGCTGAGACAGTAGCCACAAAGGCTTTATCATTTATTATATTTTTTGCAGGGGCTCAGCTTGCTCTAACAACAATTAGAAATCTATTTGGAGGTGCTGAAGGTCGTATTCCTGATTTTTTTGCAATTTACGTTGTAATTATTTCGATTTTTGGAAAGGCATTCCTTGCATTCTATAAGTATAGAGCAGGTAAAAAGGTTAACAGCTCCATGCTTCTTGCAGATTCAAAGAATATGATGAATGATATCCTGATTTCAATTAGTGTTCTTATAGGGCTGATTTTCACCTTTATACTGAATATGCCTATTGTTGATATCATTACAGCCTTGTTTGTCAGTGTGTGGATAATGAAGGTCGCATTTGATATTTTTTTGGAAACAAGTGTGGAACTCATGGATGGACTCGATGACCAATCCATATATAATGAGGTTTTTAATGCTGCCTGTGGTGTAGCCGGGGTTAGAAATCCTCACCGTACAAGGATCAGAAAGATCAATACTATGTATGTTATTGATATGGATATAGAAGTTGAAGGTAGTCTTACAGTTACGGAAGGGCATGAGCTTTCAAAGAAAGTACATGACTGTATTCAGAATAAGATTGAAAATATATATGATGTAATTATTCATGTGGAACCTATTGGAAACGAAGAAGAAACAGAAAAATTCGGATTATCAAAAGATTCTATAGTCGGAGATGGATGATTAAAATGTAGGGGCAGGCCTTGCGCCTACCCACGCAGATATGGTGGTAAACCCTATATCTGCAACAGCATACAGATGTTATAAAATGTAGGGGTAGGGCTTGTCCCTACCCACGCAAATGTGGGAGATAGAATCTGTATCTACAACTGCATACAGATGTTATAAAGGAGAAGAAAATGGTTGAATCATTAAGAGTAAACAATAAGTTTAAGAAGAGAAAAGGTCCTGTGGTTCTGGTTATTATGGATGGTGTAGGATTTGGAAAATATAAGGAAGGCGATAGTTTTGCTGCAGCTCATACAGAAATCCTCGATAAGCTGATGAATGAGAATCCCATGGTCCCATTGAAAGCCCATGGACGTGCAGTTGGACTTCCTGATGACAGTGACATGGGCAACAGTGAAGTTGGACATAATGCAATAGGATGTGGAAGGGTTTTCGATCAGGGTGCAAAACTTGTTTCAAATTCAATTAAAACCGGTAAAATGTTTGAGGGTGATGTCTGGAAAAAACTAACAGACAATGTAAAAACAAAAAACAGTACACTTCATTTGCTGGGACTTCTTTCAGATGGAAATGTACATTCACATATTGACCATCTTAAAGCTATGATTATCCGGGCAAAGGAAGATGGTATAAAACGTGTAAGGATTCATGCTCTTCTTGATGGAAGGGATGTAGGTGAGACCTCTGCCTTTGATTATTTTGATCCTTTTGAAGAATTCCTTGACGGGTTGAGAAGTGACAATTTTGATGCTGCCATTGCTTCCGGTGGAGGCCGGATGGTTATAACTATGGATAGGTATAATGCAGACTGGAATATGGTCAAAAAGGGATGGGAAACTCATATCCTTGGAGAGGGAAGGTCCTTTAAATCCACTCATGAGGCTATTGAAACCCTTAGAAACGAATCAGGGGCTATTGATCAGGACATTCCCCCTTTTGTAATAAGTGATGGAGATATTCCTGTAGGAACTGTTGAAGATGGTGACAGTTTTATTCTATTCAACTTCAGAGGTGACAGGGCTTTGGAGATTACCCGTACCTTTGAGGAAGGGGATACCTTCGATAAGTTTGATCGAAAAAGAACTCCTTTGGTTGAGTATGCCGGTATGATGGAATATGACGGGGATCTTCATGTTCCGGTTCAGTATCTGGTTACTCCTCCCTCTATAGACAGAACTATGTGTGAATATCTTACTGCAAGTGGTGTAAAACAATATTCAATAAGTGAAACCCAGAAGTTTGGTCATATAACATATTTTTTTAACGGGAATAAAAGTGAAAAATTCAGTGAAGAACTTGAAACTTACGTAGAGATACCTTCCGATATACTTCCGTTTGAGCAAAGGCCATGGATGAAGTGTGCCGAGATATCAGATAATGTAATTGAAACTATAGAAGGTGGAGAATATGATTTTATAAAATTAAATTTTCCAAATGGGGATATGGTTGGTCATACCGGGAACTATGAGGCAGTAATTTGCTCACTGGAAGCTCTTGATTTAAGTATAGGCAGGATACAAAAAGCTGTAGAATCTGCTGGCGGTATAATGGTTATCAGTGCAGATCATGGAAACTCCGATGATATGTTTGAACACAATAAAAAAACAGGTGAAGTTGTCTATAAAGAGGATGGTTCTCCTAAAGCAAAGACTTCTCATTCACTGAATCCTGTTCCCTGTATTATTTACGATCCTGAAGGACAGGGTGAGTATAAATCTACTCTAAAAGAGGGATTGGGTATCAGTGCATTGGCTGCAACCTGTATAGAATTATTGGGGTTTGTTGCCCCGGATGACTATGATACGAGTGTGTTGGATATGTAGAGACGCACGGCCGTGCGTCTTTACGTACACCAAGGGATGTGATGGATCATGCCCCTATGATTCCTGGGAAGGAAAGGGGTTTACCTTATTAAACCGTCCTGTGTCGTCCTTGTAGATGCCGGATTTTTCGTAGATCCTTATCTCAAAGTGTAGATGTGGGCCTGTTGAAAATCCTGTATCGCCGATCATTCCGAGCTTTTGGTTTGCATTTATATAGAATCCTTTTTTCAGGGGTGATTCTGATTCCATATGTGCATAAAAAGAGGCCCATCCTGTTGCTTCAGGATACATAGCAGCAAGTTCTTTTGACAGTTCATGTTTCAGAGTGATGTAATTACCGTATCTGTCGTCGAATCCTTTTTCTATAACAATACCTGGATAAACGGAAACTATATTCCCTGGTGGATTGCCCTGTCTGATAATCTTACCTGCATGATCTACATAGGAGATATTGCTTACATTGATAATATCTATTGCATAATGGGGAGTTGCTCCCCCACTGCCGAATGGGTTCTCCCTGGCTGTCATAAATCCGTCTGTAACTCTAAAGCCTTTTCCGTCATTTTTCTCATCATCCAATTTTACCGGATAAAGCATAACTGGAAATACCGGCATCCATCTGGAAAGAGGTATTACAGATTTTCGATCAGTGGCTAAAAATATTCTGGCTTGATACTCTTCTGTAGGTAACCTGGAAAGTTCATAGATAATTTCACTGTATGTGGCAGCTATGGCCATGTTACCTGCAATAAGCTTGTAGGCTTCTTTTCTGGCAGGGAGATACATTGTCAGTTCTTCTGACATTCGAATAACATTCAGATACGAATTGTGTCTGTCAAATTCAAAATTTTTCTGATTATTTTCAATATTATCAACCAGTGTATAAATTTCATCCTCTGCACTGTTAAAAAAATTATCTACTTTTTGGTCTACCTGGCTGGAATATTCTTCAATTGAAGACTCCATAGTTCTTTGGAAGCGATCAATATTAAACATATAGATAATACTCAGAATAATAACACCGGCTGCAACTGTAGAAGAGATTACTACCGCAGAGTACCGGGAAAGAAACATATTGAGGCGATTCAGAAAACTTCCCTTATTGGCAATAGGATCTGATGGAAGCAGTACATTGAGAATTTTGTCAGAATCAGTAAGAATGTCTGAAAAATATGCACCCCGGCTTGCCTGAATTGCCAGAATAACTTCTATTCTGGTTATAAAATCTTCACCTTCATCTTTAATATCTTTGTACATGACCGGCAGATTAAATTTCTCCAGACTCGATATTTTCCATACTGATGCCTTTTTAAGGTTCCAGCTACGGTAAACAACCTGTCCCCGCAAATCTGACGATATGATTTCCTGGATAAAAAGTTCCTTACTGTTCATTAATAGGACACTGATCATATATGTACCTGGAGTAACACCATCGATGGTTATCCTGGTTGGTTTTGTTGAGTAAGATGTATTTGAATCAAGCCATTCCAAGGCTGTTCTTGCTATATTCACGCAATTCTGGTGAATTCCCTTTCCCATTGTTCTTCCTGATTATTCTTTTTATATCTGTTGTACTTGTTTTTGGAGTGGGGACGGTAGATACAGCAAAGAAAATAGTACATTTATCATTATTTTTCAATAGATGCAATTCTCCTTTTGACAATTATTAATGATAAAGCAGGCTAAAATTGTAATTTTAATAGGGAAATCTTCCAAATTCAGGTTATAATGATTTATGAATAGAATTGAACTGCCAATTAAAGGTAAAAATGAGATATACAGGATAAATCCGGAGAAAATAATAGCTTTAGGTCTAAATTACTCAGAACATATTAAAGAAAGTGTATTCCTGAATGCAAATGACATGAAAAAAGATATACCTGAAGAACCTATTTTGTTTGCAAAAACACCAAATATTCTTATAGAGAGTGGAGATAATATTGTAATTCCTGCTTTTCTTAGAACGGATTACAATTTTGAAGATCTCCGTGTTGACTATGAGGCAGAACTGGCACTGATAATTAAAGACAGATGTAAAAATGTTCCTGTTTCGGAGGCCCTGGATCATGTTTTGGGATATACCTGTATGAATGACATCAGCATGAGAAATATGCAGGTGAATGATAAATCAGGCTGGTTTCGGGGTAAATCTTTGGATACTTTTGGCCCTATCGGTCCTGTTATAGTTCCATCAGAGATGATTCCAAATCCCCAGTCCCTGGGAATATACTGCCGGCTTAATGGAGAACTGGTGCAGAATTCCAATACTAAACATATGATATTTACTGTCGCCGAAATGGTATCATTTATATCGAAGCATTTCACACTGGAATCAGGTGATATCATAATGACAGGTACTCCTCAGGGAGTAGGTCCTCTCAAACATGGTGATGTTGTCGAGGTTGAGATTGACGGTATTGGAATATTGAAAAATCAGGTTATAGATGAGGCAGTAATTAATTAGTCGGAAAACTCTTCTTAATAGATGAAATCTCCTTTTCAACTTTCTTCATCTTAGCTGCCACCTGATTCATTCTGTATTCTATGGAATTGAGTATCCAGAATTGAAAATGGTTGAACTTGTGCTGAGAATGGATCATCCAGACTATCTTGATTGATACAAGAAGTACACTTATCTCCAGAGATATGAAAGGCGGCAGCCAGTGAGTTGTAATCTCCAGGACAAAGAAGATGCTGATGAGTAGTAGAAATAATATGTTGATAACTGTATCCAGCTTTGAATATGTCTTGCCTCCTATTTTACCAAGCATAGATTTTATCTGGTCTCTTTCCCTGTTGTACTCCTGTATCTCCTTTAAAATCTCTTCTTTTTTTCCCTTTAAATCTTCTTGTTCTTCAGTCAACGTAATTTTTTCAGTATCACTCATTGAAACAGTCCTTTTATTAGAATATGGCTTTTATTATAAACTGGGAATATACCAGTGCAAATATCAACATTGTAATTATCAGAGGTATCAGGGAAGTTAAGCTTTTTGCCAGGCTGGTTTTAAAGTGTTCATTTGTCACAATCAGACAGATATGCACCGGTGACATCATTACACCCATAAACCCAAAAGAGAATGCCAAAGATACAGTGGAAAGAATTTGATACAATGCAGGGTCGGTTCCCAGAAGGGAAATAGCAATTGGCATTGAAGCTCCGGCAAACCCTACTGTTATACCTGTCGCCAGACCACTGACAAAGGGTATGATCATTATCAGGGCTATTATGGGGATTCCAAGATTATCAAGTTCCATTCTCATCTGATCCATTAGAAGTACACCATTGGGCATTTTAGCTTCTATAAAGGCCCCGTAAATACTAACCAGTACTACTATTAAAACCATAATTACGGGTTTTCTATTTATAATAAGCGATTTCCAGTCTAAGGCAGATATGGGTCTCTCCAGCTGCAGTAAGAGCATTGCGCTTAAAAGTCCAAGGATCATAGGTAAATATTTACTTATTCCGGGTATTGAAGGAATGAAAATTATAATAGCAGAATAAACTACAATCACCACTATTATTGGTGAGATTAGTTTAAATATACCTTTCTTTATTTTGTGATGTACAAGCAGCTGATTTTTTACTTTTCTGAGGAGGAAAAAATAGCCGACCATAATTGCTGCAGCGGTCATAGGAAGACCAAGGAGGAATAACTGCCAAATATGGAGTCCTGCAATATCTGATACCAGGATTAATCCAGGATAAAGTGGCCACGTATACTCCCAGATATGCCTGAACCAATAGTTTATCTTTGTTTTCAGTACAGGGTTAATTATTGAATTTTCATCACAGTCCTCTACAAGGGGTGCAGAAAAAATGGCCCCCCCCGGCATGGGGAGAAGTCCAATAATTGCCGGAAGAACAGCAATTGCTCCCTTTACCGAAAGCTTTGCCTTTATTGCTTTTACAAGATCTCCCATTACTCCGGCTTTAGCCATCTGTGATGAAAGCCAGATAACAAGAAAAATTATTGCCGAAAGCATTGCATTATCCAGACTGTAGAATTCATTCCAGGAAATGGAAGCTATTGCAGCGAAAGAATGGCCTGACCAGATGGCAAGGACAGATGTTCCTGCAAGAATTGAGAGCGCAAGATTTTTAATTAGTCTGTTGATAACCAGGATAATGCTTAGGGAAACAAGAATTTTTATCAGTACCGGAATTGCCAAAATAATTATCCTTTACTCATCTTTTGAATTAGCGATTTTTTCTGAGATATTCATGAAGGCCTCAAGACCTATGGCATCGAAAGGATTTGTTGGAGATCCTTCCCCGCTGCCGAATATCATCACATCAGGAAGCTGAATTTTTGCCATTTCAGCTGCAACTCCTATTGCCATTTCTTTTTCAATTTCTGCTTTATCTCTTGGAGTTAATCCGGCCCGAACCAGCAAAGCTGCTCCCTGTGCTTCGGCTTCCCTTTTTGTAAGATCTGCTATTGCATCTTCTTCTGCTTTCTGTCTGTTAAGTTTTGCTACTGCAAACTCTTTTTCTGCCTGGGTAACAGCTTTAATTTTAATGACTTCTTCTTCTGCCCGTGCTACAGCTATGCGTGCTTTTCCCTGTTCTTCTGCAGTAATGGCATCCTGTTTAGCTTTCTCTGCATTTGCCTGGGCAACAATTCTCTGCTGTTCTGCCTCTTTTTTCTTTGCAATAAGAGCATCTATTGTTTTATCAAAATCAATATCCTTAATTACAAACTGAAGGATTTCGATATCATAGCGTACAAAAGGAGATATTTTTCTGACTACAGCATGTCCTGAATCGTCATATTTTACCTTAACTGTCCTCTCTATAAACTCCTTACCTTCCAGATTTGTATAGATACGTTCCTCGGCAATGGTTTCAAATATTCCTCTCCGGATCTGTTCTTCTGCCATAGCGGTGAATTCGGATCTTCGGGTAGAGTATGATTCCTCTGCTTTCATCAGTGTTGCTGTCTGCATTAATGCTTCTGTTATTACCTGTCTGATAAGATCACTCTGTATTTTGTCATAAGATTTAAAATCCACATGTAAAAGAAGCTGGTTTTCTTCCTTTAGGGATAGTCTGAACTTTATTGATCCTGAGATATCAGCGGTTCCTCCATCATTAAAACGAACTTTAATAGTATCAGCAGCCTCACCTGAACCACCTTCAAGGTCAGATTTGCTGAAATAGTTCATATCGGAGATCTGATAGGTTGTAATTATCCCAAAGACTTTTCCATACATTCCAGGTTCATCATGGACCGTAATCTTTCCTGTAACTGCTGCCTGCTTTATCTGATAATAACCGGCCTTATTTGTGACAACAAGATAACTGGAAAATGCAAAGCCTGCTGCCCCAAGAATTGCTATAACTACTATAATTCCTATCATTTTTTTCATTTTTTGCTCCTCACACCAGGAGTATAGCAAAGAGAGTAAAACTATTCTATTGACAATTGGGATCCAAATTATTATTTTAGGCAGGAATGTAATGAATAGTTAAAAATAAAAAATGAATGATAAGGAAAATTTGTGGAAGATAAAGAAGCAGTTGTTGTTCTTGGAGCAAGTCCTAAAGCAAGCCGATACTCAAACATGGCTGTAAGACAGCTTAAGGGTAAGGGATATAAAGTAATTCCTGTGAATCCTGGTCACCCCATAGTAGAGGGACTGGACACCGTTGCAAGGTTGCGCGATATTAAGGAACCGGTACATACGTTGACACTTTATCTTAGTCCCATGTGGAGTGAGAGAATTGAAGATGAGATTATTAATTTGAAACCAGGTAGAGTTATCTTTAATCCCGGAACTGAATCACACAGGCTGAGAGAGTCTTTGAATAATTCCGGTATACCTTATCTTGAGGCATGTACCCTTGTTATGCTCAGCACAAATCAGTTTGAGAACTGATTTAAAAATTAATCATAGTTTATTATGAATATTAATGTATAAAAAAACATAACAGCCCTGATTTAATTTGAGATATAGATAAAATTTATTGTTTAATTACTTCTACTGTAAGTAATTAAAGAACATCTTTTTTTGCTGTCAGTTGGCACATTAATTGCATAATATATTCTAATTATATAATAAAAAACAGGTGGTTATTTATGTCCGATGCTGTTGTGCTTAATCGCTTTGCATCAATAAAAGAAATACAGACTGAAATTGTAAGAAAGTCAATCCATATGCTGGTTGTTTTTGTTCCAATGATGGCCAGGTATAATCTCATTCTGACATTTAGCGCTCTTGTTGCAGGGCTTCTTCTGTATTCTTATTCAGAATTTATGCGGATGAGAGGCGTGGAGATAGCTTTTATTTCCAGAGTTACTTCTGCAGCATCCCGCAGCAGGGATAAAGGTTTTGTTTTTGGTCCTGTTACTTTGGCTATCGGTACTATGATGGCATTGATGCTCTACCCTGAACCTGCAGCTGCGATTGCAATTTATGCTCTGGCTTTTGGGGATGGATTTTCCTCTCTATTTGGTAAACTTTTTGGTCGGATAACAATTCCTTTTACCGGTGGTAAAACATATGCAGGATCAAGTGTGTGTTTAATCTCAGTATTTCTTACAACTCTGGCTATTTCCGGTTCAGTTCAAGTTGCAGTTATTATTGCAGTTACAGCTACATTGATTGAAGTCCTTCCATCAGGTGATCTTGATAACATGCTGATTCCTGTTGGAACCGGTCTTGTAGCAACTCTGATTATGTAGGGCTATGTCCATTGATATATCTTGTGTATTTTATAACCGAACAGTACTGTACCTGATATGAGTAGTGAAATAGCTCCAATACTAATCCATCCGGGAATCAATGCAAAAAGAAGTTCATTCCCGACAGCGATCATTCCTACACCAACTGCCAGAAATAGATAATCATAATTGTTATTTTTTATAGCGCCTGCAATGAAATTCAGTATTGCGAATATCTGGAGAAGGATAAATATAACGTTTATACCATATTCTGATCCGGTTCCTCTTAGGAGAATTATATCTGTTTCAAAGAGATCAATGGGTATAATAACTGAAAGTACAAATGAAATTAGTGTTATCAGTAGAAGAAATGATTCCTGTTTTTGAAATGATATTCCTGTAGAGAAAAGACCGGATGTAAACAAACAAAGTACAGTAATAATTTTGCCTAAATAAACTGCTCTGGTAATAGTTTCAGATAAGTAAATGGGATAGTTCAGAAATCCTTCGATTAGAAATAAACTTCGTACGGATGTTAAGGAAAGGCTAAGAATGGCTAAACTATAGAAAAATATCTCTGGTGAAGCAATCTTTTGAAACAGGTTTCTTAAGACCAGACCTGCTGTAAATGCAAAAATAGTTTTTACAAGAATTAGATACAGAACTGCAAAGGGCGAATGGTTTCCTGTTAGATGAGTAAGCATATTTATCTGGTCACTTTCCCGCATTTCCAAATGAAAGAAGATGATTACAGTTGTTATTAAAATCAGCATAACAAGAGATAGATAGATAGCTGTCTGGGTCACATAGGAACGTATTGGTCTCATATCCTTATATTAAACGAAAAAAACAGAGAAAGGTCAAAAGCATATTCACTTTTTTGTGCATGAATTGTAAAAATAGCTATAGCATGGCTATTTTTCTTTCGATACTCAATACTGGGAGGATCTCAAAATGAAGAAACTAATAGCGGCAGCAGCATTTCTCTTGTGTACTTCTTTTCTTTTTTCCGGGGATATTGCTCAATATATTAATCTGGGGTTTTCCAGTAATTCAAAGTATTTTATGTTTGGACAGTATGGAATCAGTTCTGAGAATACGAAAGCCTTTGCTGAAACCTTTATAGTGGATGTTTCAGGAAATAATTTTATAAAAGATGGTATTATCAGTAAAACTTTCTCTGATGATATACTTCCAGGGCAGGAGGGGCTTGGTGCCCTTTTTACTATATTGGAAGATTCTTTGACTATTATTGAAAAAACAGGAATTAACCATATATCAACAGGCAGGGTTGTGTATCTGCTTGTAAATGGAGCAAAACCTAAAGAAAGACTGGAGTTTAGAGATTTCTATAAAGGTGATGCATACACCGTAACACTTATACAGGAAAAATTTGGTACCGGCGATAATGTCAGCTCATCTTTCCATATAAACATGGCTGTTACTGATAAAATGGAAAGAACGAGAACGTATACAATAGGATTACCAAATTATAAAAGGAAAGATGTAACAAGCTACCGAATTAAACAGGTTGTTTTTTCTCCTTCAGAAGAGGGGCTTGTGTTTGTAATTGAGAAGGAAATTAACACTCCAAAGGGAAAAATTATCCGGTATATGGTTGAAACCCTGGTGTTTTAGGTAGAGACGTTATAACACGCGTAGGGGCAGTCACGGAGGGTTTCCAAAGGAAATCCTCC
>CBDVAD010000041.1:0-14151 GCA_965371875.1 uncultured bacterium | reverse complement strand
AGGAGTATGGAGAATTAAACTACAAAGAAATTGCAAAAATCTTACATATTTCTGAAAACAATGTTAAAATACGTGTTTACAGGGCGAGGGTTTTATTGGAGAAAAAATTAAACATGGGAGATTTTCATGTGTATTAATGATCGGGTTCTTTCAGCCTATGTTGATGGAGAGGTGAGTGGAGTTCAACGGTCCGGTATAAAAGAGCATCTGGAAATATGTACCGCCTGTAGAGAAAGGGTTGATTCCCTGAAAACTGTCAGCAATCAGGTGAAAATTTACAGAATAGATGTAGATCAATTTGTTAAAGAGACTGTTTGGACAAGACTTGTTCATTCCACATCTACAAGTAAAGAACTCGATTTTTGGCATCGTGGTTTTGTCTTGCCTCCATCCCTCATGGTCAGTATATCCTTCATGTTTTTAGCGTTTATCGGGGTAGGTCTGTATTGGATTATTCCTGATAGAAACAGCACTGACTACATTATAAATAAAACAGAGTCCGCCTTTGGTTCTGAAGATTTCCCGGTTGAGGTGCCTGTTGATAATATTGAAAAAATTCTGGCCTGGTTTGATATTCATGATGAACCCTTGGAAGTGATCATTCAGCTCCCTGATGCATCTTCTTTTGTCATTCAGGGTGAACCACGTTTTCTGCTGAAAGCTGATTATATAGCAGGACGCTGATTTGATTAAAAGATCTCTTTCCCTGATGATACTCCTGCTGATTCATGGTTTTATTTATGCAGTTGATGTAAAAGATGCTCTTAAATATCTTGAAGATAAAGCTCTTAATATTAAAATTATTACCAGAATAGTAGATGAAAAAGGGAATATTATCTGGGATACGGAGATGAGTAGAATTACTATCAGTGGTAAATCGGTTAAAGTTAAGCTTTCAGGTGTAAATCTACTTGTTATAACAGATATAACTCCCTATATTATGGATGACAGTACAATTTTACTGGTCTCACAGGGAGAGGTCTGGATAGGTTCCTCAGAATCTAATGAGATGAAGCACTATAGTACTATTAAAAGTATTCCTGTTATTTCCGGGGAGAGTGTTCTGTTTTTCCCCTTGGGTGTAATTAAAGCTTCAGATGCTGAAATATATAATATTGAATTGGAGATCCAGGTTTATCAACATAAGAGAAGTCTGGGAAACTGAAAAATTAATGATAAGATTAAAACATCCCGTAGTAATGCCAGTTGTGTTTTTTATTATACTGACAACTGTTTATATGGTGTCCTCTTTTATTACCGGAAGCAGCCCTGAAATAAAGAGACTTGATCCGCCAGTTGCCTTTCCTGGTGAGAATATTATAATTGAAGGCAGACATTTTGGCAAAACAGCTCAGGATGGATTTGTAATAATTGCAGGGATCAGGCCTACTTTATCCAGTTATCTGGAATGGACTGAGACAAAAATAAAATTAAAAATACCCGATGATGTTGGTTCAGGCAGATTATTCGTAAAAACCGGCAATAAAATAAGTAATGGTTTGCTTTTTACAAATAAAGAACATATTCCTGTCATAGTGTCGGGCCCTGCTGGTTCCGGACAGCCTTATCTGGAATCAATATTTCCTGAAAAGGGTATTGTCGGGGGGCGTGTCAGCATTTCAGGAGTGAATTTGGGGGCTGAACGTGGTTCCAGTCAGGTTCTGTTCAGCTTCTTTTCACCTGATGATACAAAAAATATTTCATGTTCTGAAATGGATTTTGATTATATCGAGTGGGGTGATCATGCGATTTCGGTATATGTACCCGATGGTGCAACTTCCGGAAGTGTAAAAATAAGTACAGACAGAGGTGAAAGCAACTCCATCTATTTTGAAGTTACTAATCCATATGGTACAAAAAAATATAATCAGCAAAGGGGATATCAGCTGCAGTATGGCGTTTCTGTTTCGAATGTAATAGCAGCCCCGGGAAGCAGTATACAGATTTGGGTTCCTGTAATTCAGCCAAGCCTTTCCCAGAGAAATGTTGAATCCGTATTTGAACCTGAACCGATGTGGACGAGCTATAGGGGCCTTAACAGATATAATCTTGAAAATCTGCAGCCCTGGAATGAGTATAATTTAACACAAACACACTGGTTTGAACGGTTTGCCATAGAGACTGATATTAATACCTCTTCAATTTCAGGAGTTTATGACAATGAACGTAAGCTGGTCAGTTATTACACAAAAGAAGATGAAATAATTCCTGTAAATGATAAGATAATTACAGAGGTTACTCGTTCAATTGTCGGCAGGGAGAAAAATCCTTATTTTAAAGCTCAGAAATTGTATGAGTATCTTCTTAGAAGGCTTGATTATATTGAGTCTACAGGATCACAAACAGTCATGAAAAGTCTCGATAATCGTAAAGGTGATGCCTATGATTATGCTGTGCTTTTTACAGCATTGGCCAGAAATGCCGGGGTGCCTGCCCGGCCTGTAGCCGGATTTCTGGTATATGGGAATAAGCAGACTGTGAATCACTGGTGGTCAGAATTCTATATAAACGGTATTGGCTGGATTCCTGTAGATCCCGCTATGGGAGATGATATGAGTCTGTCAGATCTTCCTGTCAGGGAGAGTAACAGTGACTATTATTTCGGCAATATCGGAAGTCAGCATATTGCTTTCTCCAGGGGAAGAATCAATATTAAGAAAATTAATCCGGATGGCGTTATTAATAGTAAAGAAAAATTTTATTCTTTCCAGGCTATCCATGAAGAGTCTTCAGGTTCCGTAGACAATTACAGGGCGGTTTGGAGTCCTATTCAGGTAATTGACTGGTGGTAGAGAATTGCTTTTGGTGGTAGACCAATAATATCAGTAAAATAGTGGTGACTTTAAAAGAAACGACCGAAGATAATAGTGGAGTTTTATCTTCTTGTGTTATGATTAACAAAGGTGTAGTATAAACTCCTATACTAAGTTCAGAAATAATGTTTTGGGTGGTTTATGATTAATCCTTTGCAGCTTTCGTTGGTGAATTTTCGAAAAGGCGCCTATATTATTGTAGAAGGAAAACAAAAGGCTGACTTTTTTTATATACTCAGACAGGGTAAAGTCCGTATAAGTAAGGAAGTAAAGGTTGTTGATGAGGAAGGCAGCGATATCCTTTCACCAGGCGATTTTTTTGGTGTAGTATCAACAATGTCTTCTCACAGTCACATAGAAACAGCACAGGCTGTAACAGATGTTGTTCTTATTTCTGTTCACAGAGATCAGTTTGGTCTTCTTATTGAGAAAAATACCCCTGTTGCCATGAAAATTATTCAGCAGTTCAGTAAGAAAATGCGTTTCCTTGATGAGGCACTTACCAGAATTGCACTGAAAAGTACTGCCAATGATAATCCTGATCATCTGTTTAAGGTTGCCGAATACTATGCCAGACAAAGTCAGTATAATCATGCCTATTATGCATATCACCAGTATATAAAGTACTGTCCTGCAGGTTCCAATATACAAACTGCCAGAGAAAGAATGGGAAAGATTAAACCATATTCCAAAGCAGTGTTTTTAGATGGAAGCAGTGAAGAATTTACCAGAAGTTATCCCAAAAATACTATGGTTTTTTCTGAATGTCAGCCCGGTCAGGAACTGTACATTATACAAAAGGGCAGTGTTAAAATAACCAAGATTGTAAATGATAATGAAGTTATGCTTGCTCTTCTTAAACCTGGTGATATTTTTGGTGAGATGTCTCTTTTGGAAGATAAACCCAGAAGTGCCTCAGCAATAGCTTACGATGATGCGGTTCTTTTAGCAGTTAATAAAGCAAATTTCAAAAGAATGGTTTCTGCCCAGCCTCAGATAATTACCCGTCTGACTCAACTGCTGTCAGAAAGAATATGGTTTATTTATAAACAGCTTGCAAATACTGAAATAAGTGATCCTCTTGGCCGTCTGTACCATGCCCTTTGGATACAGCTTGAAAAATTAAGGCTGCCTGTTACAAATCAGGCCTATACATTTGATTTCGGCACAAAGGAACTCATAAATATGGTTGGGTTTTCCAAAGGTGAGGGCAATACACCTGTAAGAGAACTTCTTCAGAATACAAAGTTTAAGCTGGTTGATAACAAAATAAGAGTAACTGATATGGAAGAGGTTGAGAAACAGGCTGGTTATTATATGAAAATGGAAAGAATATCCCGTGCCAGAAGAGCTTCTTCAGCCAGAAGAAACTAAGTTTCAGTTAACAGAATTCCCCTCAAGCTTGATAGAGTCCCTCTACTCTGATAATATGCAGACTCGCTGAAATGTATGAATACTGAATTAAACAGGAGTGGCAGATGAAGGCTGTTGAGCTTGATAAGGTCTTTAATCCGGCGGATTTTGAGGATCGGATTTATAAATACTGGATGGATAATGACCTTTTTTCACCTAAAGAGAGCAATGATCCGGAGAAAAACAAAAATCCCTTCACTATAGTTATACCTCCGCCAAATGTTACCGGTGTTCTCCATATGGGTCATGGTCTGAACAATACTCTTCAGGATATTTTAATTCGGTATCATAGAATGACGGGAAGACCAACTCTTTGGCTGCCCGGGACTGATCATGCCGGTATAGCAACTCAAAATATAGTAGAAAAGAAATTAAAGGCAAATGGTATTTCCCGCCTGGAACTTGGGAGAGAAAAGTTCGTTGAAGAAACATGGAAGGTTAAGGATGAACATCATTCAATAATTACAAAGCAGCTTCAGAAAATTGGAGCTTCGTGTGACTGGAAAAGGGAACGCTTTACTCTGGATGAAGGTTTGTCTAAAGCTGTTCGTGATGTATTTGTAACTCTTTATGAGCGTGATCTGATCTACAAGGGAAAGTATCTTGTAAACTGGTGTACCTCCTGTGGAACAGCCTTATCTGATGATGAAGTTGAGCATAGTGAAGAACCTGGTGGACTTTATCATATCTATTATAAATTGGCTGATGGAAGCGGTAGAATAGAGATTGCTACTACAAGGCCTGAAACTATGTTCGGAGATACTGCAATAGCTGTTCATCCTGAGGATGAAAGGTATACTCAGCTGATTGGTAAAGAGGTAATTCTTCCGTTAACAGACAGGAAATTTAAAATTATTGCTGATAGTTACGTTGATAAAGAATTTGGTTCCGGTGCACTTAAAATAACACCGGGACATGATCCAAATGACTGGGAAATTGGTAACAGGCACAAACTTGAAAGAATTAATATATTGAATGAAGATGGAACTCTGAATGAAAATGTTCCGGTCAAATACAGGGGAATGAAATGTGCTGATGCCAGAAAGCTTGTTGTTCAGGATCTGTCCCATCTGGGTTTTCTTATTGACAGGCAGGATCATAACCATCAGGTAGGCCATTGTTATCGGTGCAATACAGTAATTGAACCCTATATGTCAGAACAATGGTTTGTGAGTATGTCAGGCATGGCCGAAAAGGCTATGGATGCCTGGAAAAAAGATGATGTAAGATTTTATCCTAAAAAATGGGAGAATACATATAAACACTGGTTAAATGGCATACGTGACTGGTGTATAAGCCGGCAGCTTTGGTGGGGGCACAGAATACCTGTCTGGTACTGTTCTGACTGTGGTGAAATGATGGTGTCCAAAGAGGACATAACTCAATGTACCAAGTGCAGCAGTAAAAATCTTAAACAGGATGAGGATGTCCTTGATACCTGGTTTTCTTCATGGTTATGGCCATTTTCCACACTGGGATGGCCGGAAAATACAGAAGATTTTAATAGATATTTTCCCACTTCAACTCTCGTAACAGGCTATGATATACTCTTTTTCTGGGTTGCCAGAATGATAATGGCAAGTGAGGAGTTTTTAGGACAGGTCCCCTTTAGAGATATATATTTAACAGGTTTGGTAAGAGACAAGAAGGGACGAAAAATGTCCAAGTCTCTTGGAAACGGTCTTGATCCTCTTGAGATTGTTGATGAATTCGGTGCTGATGCAATGAAATTTACCCTGGTTTTCCTGGCAGCCCAGGGTCAGGATATTCTTATAGATAAAGATGCATTCAAGTTTGGCTCCAAATTTGCTAATAAAATTTGGAATGCTGCCCGGTATATGCTGATGAATCTTAAGGATCGTACCCTTCTGAAAGACACTGATTATGAACTGGAAGATGTTGATAAATGGATCTATCATAAAATTAACAAAGCTGCTGGAATTGTTAAGGCTTCCATGGAAAACTATCGGTTTAATGATGGGGCGCAGATTGTATATGAGTTTTTCTGGAATGACCTTTGTGACTGGTATCTGGAATCTTCCAAGCTCGATCTCTACAGTGGTAGTGAGCACAGAAAGGACAGAGCTATAACAATACTAATAAATCTTCTGGAAGAATCTCTTAGACTTCTACATCCCTTTCTCTCTTTTATTACAGAGGAGATATATCAGAAATTGCCGAACAGCGGAGATAACATAATTACAGCACCTTATCCTGAAGAGGTCAGTACCAGATATTATCCGGGAGTAGTAGAAAAATTTGAACTTCTTCAGGATTTGATCAAAGGTATAAGAACTATAAGAAGTGAGTTTACCATTGCTCCGGAGAAAAGGGTTCCTATTGCTGTATCAATGGATAACAACTTTGCTGCCGATAAGATGTTTACTGATCATTATGATTTAATTAAATCTTTAACAAGAGCGTCAGAGCTGACAATAGAAAAAGTCAGACCCGATACAAGGGGCAGTATTCCTGTACCTGGAAAAGGATTTGAGGCTTTTATTTATATAAGTGATATTATTGATGTTCCTGTTGAGATAGCCAAGCTTGAAAAAGAAGAGAAAAAGAATAACAAACTTCTTGAAGGGGCGATGCGAAAACTCCAAAACAGTAAGTTTCTGGATAACGCTCCGGATGATGTAGTTGAAAAGGAAAAAGAAAAGCTGAACGAATTCAAAGAGCGAAAGATTAAAATAGATGGATATCTTGCAGAACTCAGGAAAGAGTGAAAATCGAGTAGAAAAACCTTGCAATATATGGCTTATATGATATACTGATTGTAATTTAACTAAATAAATTGCACAAAAATTTGTGAAAAGCTATAAAAATTGTTAATATTTTTAGTTAAAACTAAAATTAAAGTTATCGAGGAGTAATTAATGGAAAAATCAGGTGTATATGATTATATTAAAGGAAAAGATCCTGAATCTCTTAGTGCGGATTTTCTGGCATATCTTTCATCTTTGGACCAGGTCAATAAAGTTTCTAAAAGTACCGCATCTTCTATAGTTAAAGAGTTGGAAAATCAAAGAACCAGCCTTAAGCTTATTGCCAGTGAGAATTTTACTTCACTCCCTACCCAGTTTGCAGCCAGTAATCTTCTTACAGATAATTATGCAGAAGGTTATCCCTACCATAGGTTTTATGCAGGATGTGATAATGTTGACGATATTGAAAGCAATGCTGTGGAAACTGCAAAGAGAATTTTTGGAGCTGAGCATGCATTTGTTCAGCCTCACAGTGGTGCAGATGCCAATCTTATTGCCTTTTGGGCAATTCTGACTACAAAAATAGAAGTTCCCATGCTCGAGGAAATTGGAGAAACCAATCCAGCCAATCTTTCAGATGATCAGTGGGCAAAGATAAGGGAAGCTCTAGGTAATCAAAAACTCCTTGGGCTGAACTATTATTCAGGAGGACATCTGACTCACGGTTACAGATTTAATCTGTCTGCAAAGATGTTTGATGCCCATACATATAATGTAAATAGAGAAACTGGTATTCTCGATTACGATAGAATCGGGGTAATTGCAAAGGAAATAAGACCTCTCATCCTGTTAGCTGGTTACAGTGCATATCCAAGACTTATTAATTTTAGAAAAATGAAGGAAATTGCAGATAGAGTAGGAGCTGTTTTGATGGTTGATATGGCCCACTTTGCCGGTCTTGTTGCCGGAGGAGTTATGACAGGCGATTACAATCCGTTTCCTTTTGCAGATGTTGTCACAACTACCACTCATAAAACTCTTAGAGGTCCCAGAGCAGGACTTGTTCTTTGTAAAGAAGAGTATAAGGATGCAGTTGACAAGGCTTGTCCTTTGGTTATGGGTGGTCCACTTCCTCATATTATTGCTGCCAAGGCTGTCGCTCTTACTGAGACTGATACACCTGAATTTAAGAAATATGCACATGATATCGTTGATAATTCTAAAGCACTTGCTGCGGCATTGCAGGAAGAGGGGCTTAAGATAGCAACCGGAGGAACAGATAATCATCTAATGCTTGTTGATCTTGGGGATACAGGTATAAATGGAAGACAGGGTGAGTCAGTGCTTAGAGAATGTGATATAACCTGTAATAGAAATGCTCTTCCTTTTGATAAAAACGGTCCATGGTACACAAGCGGACTTCGAATAGGTACTCCTGCAACAACTACCCTTGGTATGGGAATTGATGAGATGAAGGAAATTGCTTCAATCATTGCCTATATTATTAAAAATACAAAATCTGCTATTATCAAAAAGGGTAAAAATGAGGGCAAGAAAAGTAAGGCTAAATACGATATTCCTGCTGAAGTAGTAGCTAATGCTAAAGCAAGAGTAAAGGCTATTGTAGACAAATATCCTGTGTATCCTGAATTGGATCTTGAATTTCTAAAAGATCATTATGTAATTGATTAATTTATAGAAGAATATTCTTAGTAACCGGCGTAATTAAAATGCGCCGGTTTTTTTTCTTAGAATATACCCTTCTTTAACAGGAACCTTAGTTTCTAAAGTATAAACCTTACCATGATCAGCCTTAACAACTTTTACTCCATCCTTATCAAATAGAGAGTAGTTACTGTCTGCAAGAAATAAAACATCCGGACCAATATACTCAATTGCGTTTTCAGTTTTAATCTGATTCTTAACTATCAGGTCAAATTTATTTGGGCCAACCTGTTTTCCGATGGATCCCAGAAAAGTATATTCTCTCTCATAACTGGTTTTTGTTACCTCATCCATCTCCTCTTTTCCAAAGTAGAAACCTGTAGAGAATTCACGATGACTTACTTTAAACAGCTCTTCCCTGAAACCATCAATATTTTCTATTGTCTGCCCCTCCAAAGAATCAATCATCTTTCTGTATGCTCTGGTAACAACAGCGGCATAGTAGATAGATTTCATTCTCCCTTCAATTTTTAGGGAGTCTACACCTGCATCTTTAAATTTATCCAGATGGTCAATCAGGCACATATCTTTTGAAGACATTATTGATGTAAAATTTTCTCCTTCAATAACAGGCATATATTCTCCGGGGCGCTGTTTTTCCTCAAGAACTTTATAATCCCAGCGACAGGAATGGGCGCAGCTCCCTTCATTGGCACTTCTGTCAGACATCTCTTTACTTAGAAAGCACCGCCCGGAATATGCAATACACATTGCCCCATGAACAAAAGCTTCAATCTCTATTTTTGGGAGGTAGTCACGGATCTCTTTTATTTCATCCAGTGGTGTTTCTCTTCCCAAAATAATACGACTGAATCCCAGGTTTGTATAAATTTTTGCGGATTCTTTATTTATACAATTAGCCTGGGTGCTTAAATGCAGCGGGATGTCAGGAAAGTATTTTTGTAGAATTGGGAGTGCCCCCAGGTCGCTGATAATAAAGGCGTCAAATGGATAAAGCTTAAGGTAGTCTATATTTTCTTCAAGAGTTCTAATGTCTTCATTATGAAAGAAGATATTAAGTGCGCCAAAAAGCTTTTTATCCTTTTTTATTTCTGCAATTTTGCTCCATTCATCTCCACCAAAATTTTCTGCTTTTGCCCGTAGAGAGAAATTTTTAATACCAATATAAGCTGCATCAGCACCATATTTATAAGCATAGTATAGTTTTTCGATGTTGCCTGCAGGGGCAAGTAATTCCATAGATGAAGCCTCGTTAAAAAATAAGTTTTATTACTTCTTCCAAAGTAACTACAGGATGAAATTTAATACCTTTCCGGATATATTCCGGAATTTCTTCAAGATCTCTTACGTTTGCTTCAGGAATAATAATCGTTTTTATATTATTCCGTCTGGCTGCAATGGTTTTTTCTTTTAGCCCGCCGATAGGAAGGACTTTTCCTGTAAGAGACAGTTCCCCTGTCATGGCCAGGTTCTTTTTAATCTGTTTACCTGTAGCTAAGGACAGCAATGTACTAGCCATGGTAATGCCTGCAGATGGTCCGTCTTTTGGTGTTGCACCTTCCGGAATATGAAGGTGGATAGTATTTTTATCAAAAAAATCAGATTTAATATTGAAATCAGGAGAGATATGTTTTACATAGGAGTAGGCAATATTTGCAGATTCCTTCATCACGTCTCCCATCTGGCCTGTTAGTTTAAGGCCGACTTTTCCTGGAATATCTATTGCTTCAATAAGAAGAGTGTCCCCTCCAAAATTGGTCCAGGCAAGTCCTATAGCCATTCCAGGTTTTGTAACCATTTTGTCTTCTTCTTCTCTAAAAACCGGTTTTCCCAGATAATCAATCAGAATCTCAGAATTAAGTGTAAACGGGGGTTTAGCTTCCTTTAGAACCATTTTCTTTGCAATCTTTCTATGTATTTTATCCAGGGCCTTTTCATAGTTTCTCATACCTGCTTCTCTGGCATAATTGACAGAAATCGCGGAGAGGGCAGACTTGTGGTATCTTACATCTTTCCTTTTTAATCCTGATTTTGAAAGAGATTTTGGAATAAGATATTTTTTTGCAATAGCAATTTTTTCTTCCTCAATATAGCCTGAAAGTCTTATAACTTCCATACGATCAAGAAGGGGGCGTGGAATAGTATCCAGTGTATTGGCAGTTACTATAAATAAAATATCAGAGATATCAAATGGTGTGTCCAGATAGTGATCTCTAAAAGCATGATTCTGTTCCGGATCCAGAACCTCAAGTAATGCAGATGAGGGATCTCCCTGAAATGATGATCCCATTTTATCAATTTCATCTATCATAAATACAGGATCACTGGCTTTTACAATATTAAGACCCTGAATTATTTTTCCGGGCATTGCTCCTACATAGGTTCTCCGATGTCCCTTTATTTCAGCCTCATCCCTCATTCCTCCCACAGAGAAGCGGAAGAATTTCTTGTTCAGAGCTCTGGCAATTGAAATCCCGACAGATGTTTTTCCAACCCCAGGAGCTCCCACAAGGCAGATAATTGAACCCTTTGTATCTTTTTTAAGTTTCCGAACAGCAAGATATTCAAGGATCCTTTCTTTTACGTCATCCAGGCCGTAATGATCTTTATTGAGAATCTCCCTGGATTTATCGAGATCGATTTCCACTGATTCAGATTTATTCCATGGGAGAGATACAATTGTATCCAGGTAGTTTCGTGTAACTATATATTCAGATACATTAGGGTCCATCATTGAAAACTTATCAAGTTCCCTTTCTACCTGTTCTTTTACTTCTCCTTCAAACTTGAACTTTTCAATTTCTTCTTTTAAACGATTATATTCACTGGTTTTGGAATCTACAGCCATTCCAAGTTCCTGCTTAATGGCCTTAAGTTCTTCTCTAAGAAAATAATCTCTCTGACTTTTTTCAATTTTGCTGTTTATCTGCTTCTGGATTTTCTTCTGAATCCTCAGAAGTTCCTGTTCTTTTTTAATGAAAATAAGAACTTCTTCCATTCGTTTTTGTACATCAACGGTTTCCAGTATATTTTGCTGTACTTCTCTTTCTGTATTTAGAATGGATGTTATAAAATCAGCTATCTTTCCGGGATGATCAATATTGACCATATTCAGTCTCATCTCTTCAGAGAAAAGCGGGTTGTTTTCTGACAACTGTTTCATTTCCGAGAGCAGAGATCTTGTCAGGGCTTTGACTTCAATGGATTTATCGTTTTCATCTTCCAGGTATTCAATAGCTGCGACTGTAGGTCCAGAGTCTGATAAATATTTCTTGACTTTGAAACGTTTTAATGTTGAGATGAAAATATTGACACCGCCATCAGGGAGGTTTATCTTTTTCACTATTTTAGCGGCAGTTCCAATACTGTAAAGGGAATCTGTTACTACGTCTTCATCTGAATCCTCCTTATCAAGGAGGAGACCAATCATATTATCACCTGCCAGGGATAGTTCGATAACTTCCAGGTCATGAGATGATTCTATAATAAGTGGTGTAAATATTCCCGGGAAAATAGGTTTTCCAACCAAAGGAATAATAAAGAGTTTATTAGGGAGTAATTGTTCTACTGGAATTATTTGTTTAGTAAGCATTGTTCCTCTTAATTAATGTTTGAGTTTTATGTTTCTGCAGAGATAGTAATCATCAGCAATAGTAAAATAATGATAATAATGGTATTGAGCAACTAAAATATTCAAATTTACACTATACATGGTAAAGTGCTTCCCTTATCATGGCTTTGAATGAACCGGAATCTTAGAACTGACAGTATCATACTCAGAAGCAGAAGAATAGGTGAACTTCATAAAGGATTGACTATCCTTACACGGTCGTATGGCATTATAGATGCAATTGCCTATGGAGCAGGAAAAGGTAAAAGTAAACTCGTCGGTATGGTTGATCCCTTTTCCTTATTATATCTGTACCTTTATTACGACCCTGTAAAGGATAACTATAAAGTCTCGGATATTGAACAGAAGAGGATTTTTCCTGATATTAGAACTGAACTTGGTAAATTCTATATTGCATCTTTCTGGTCAGAGCTTATTATAAGATCTTTTTCAGGTGGTGGTGAATCAGAATTGATCTATCCTCTACTCGCAGGGAGCCTTGTAGAACTTAACAGAGCAGATAAGGTTGGACAGACTCTTATTCTTATTCAGTTTGTATGGCGCTATCTGGGTATTGCCGGATTCAGACCTGATACAGATTATTGTGGTCGATGTGATAGAATGCTTGGTAATTCTGTACAAATCTGGTTCGATGAAAAAGATAATCAGATTATATGTGATGAATGCAGAACTGGTATGGATATGTTGAAGTTTTCATCCGGTGGTCTTAAGTATTTAAGACATACAGTAAAGCTGGATTTAGATAAGAGTATGAGGATTGGTCTTGACTCCGAATCAGCAGATACACTCAAGCGAATTATGCTTGATATGATACAGGGGATAGTTGAATATCCTCTCAATACTTTAAAAAACGGATTGATACCATGAATGGAATGGTAAACAGGGTGATGAATGGAATGGAATAAAAAGAAAATAGACACAGATTCTGTAAAGGGACTGGCAGAAAGATATGGTATTGATCTGCTTACTGCATCAATATTTTCACGGAGAGGAATTACAGAACCTGAAGATTTGAAATTTTATCTTGAGAACGATCTTCGATATACACATAATCCTTTTTTGTTTGAAGAGATGGAGGATGCGATAGACCGTATTCGTCAGGCGGCTGAAGAGGGTGAAAAAGTTAAAATATTTGGAGACAGGGATGTTGATGGCATTACCTCTACAGTTATTCTAAAACGTGGTTTGGCAAGTATTGGAATTGATGCTGAATGGTCCCTGCCTGAAGGGAATGATCCATATGGTTTGACAATGGAAGGTGTTGATAAATTTGCAGAGGAAGATGGTAGTTTGCTGATAACAGTAGATTGCGGTATTTCAAACTTCAGAGAGATAGAATATGCAAGAGGAAAGGGTATTGATGCTATTGTTATTGATCATCATCTTCCTTCTGAAGATATTCCACCGGCTGTAGCTATTATCAATCCTAAAAGTAATGATTCCTGCTATCCTTTTAGGGATCTGGCTGCATGTGGTGTAGTTGCTAAAGTGGTGTGGGCTCTCTCTTTTTCTACAAATGAGCTCTATAAGTCAGAAATTGTACTTTTAAATGTACGTCCCGGAAATGATACTTTTATCATTGATGCGGTTCGAATAGTTAATATGGTAGAAATAGAACGGATATCAGAAAATATTGTCCCTGGAGTTGTCAGGGTAGAGAAAACACGTCTTGGAGAGTTTCTTTATAACAGGCAGATTCTTGTTTACGATAAGAGTTTGCAGACAGGAATGCTTAAAAAAGTTTTTGGACCGGAGACAGAGTTTGAACTTCTCGATATTGCCCCAAAAATATGGGAGGATTTTCCAAAGCTTAACAATATGAGTCTTCTTGAAATGAGAGGGAAAAGTAGATCTGCCAGATATTTTGAAAAAAGTATTGATGAAATAGATGTTTTTATTA
>CBDVAD010000040.1:0-14581 GCA_965371875.1 uncultured bacterium | reverse complement strand
AGTTCGCATACTCAGTATCTTTTTAAAAAGTATCTGGAATCCAGAAGCTACAGCAACATAACAGTAAAGAAGTACGCAAGGATAGTTAGGGACTTCTTCTACTATCTGGAAAATGAGAGGAACAAGGATGATTTAAGAGAAGTGACAGGATCCGATATACTTCTCTTTCAGGAACATATTGCAGATAAAGAAAGAGGTAAGAAAAAGCAATACAGCGCATCAACTATTAAAGGAATTATCTCTACTCTGCGGCATCTGTTTCGGTATCTCTATCGAGGTGAACTGATTCTTGCAAACCCATTTGACCGCCTTAGGATAAAGATTTTTGCAGTGAGCAAGATAAGACCATGCATCGATGAAGAGGAATTAGGTACGTTCCTGGACAGCATAGAGATGAAGGGGAAACTAAACATCCGGGACAGAGCCTTGTTTGAAATGATGTACGAAACGGGATTACGGGTAAGTGAAGTATCTATGCTGGATGTAACGGATATTGACTTAAAAAGCGGGAAAGTATTTGTCAGGGAGGGGAAAGGAAGAAAAGACAGGGTTGTCCCTCTTGGCCGTAATGTTCTTGAATACTTAAAATTTTACATAAAAAGAGCACGGCCCTTATTTTTAAAGAACGTATTAGATCCGGAAGAAACCAGAGCTTTGTATCTGACCCAGAACGGCGGGAGGATAAATACAGCATCCATAAGCCACAGATTAAAGAAACGTTTTAAGGATTTGGGTATAGAAACCCATGTTACGCCTCACATGATTCGCCATAGCTTTGCAACCCACATGTTAGAGCATGGAGCAGACATTAAGGCAGTTAAGGATATTCTGGGGCATTCCAGCATGGAAACTACAGTAATTTATTATGACAAGGAAGTTGTTATGTTAAGAGAATTATCTATTCCTTGAAAATTTCCTCATCTTAATGAAAGTTCTTATTGATTTACTTTACATAATATCTCCTGAATTATAGTTAGGACGATTCTTCGTCACTATTATAGTAGGAGATCTTTTATGGAGCAGAAAAAAATCAAGATGGTTGATTTATGTAAACTGGTTGAACAGAAAATGGTTGACCTTGGATTTTCCAAAAGTGCACTCTATAGTTATTGTAGTGTTTGGGAAAAACTACAAGTATTTGCCGGGGATAAATATTACTCACCCAAATTGTGTGCAGATTTTCTCGCAGAAAAATATCAAATTGATAGATTAGAAGGCTGTAGGAAATTTACGAAAACACAAATGTACTATTTGAGAGCGGTACGTGTATTGGCTGATTATTATAACTTCGGAACATTTTTCAGAAGAAAAAACATTAAACGAGACATAAAATGGCCCGAAAATTTTTCTATACCTGTTGAATCCTATATTTCTCATCTTAAAGTTAGAGGAAGATCAAGTAGCCACTTACACAGGAATCAAAATACTATCAAGGCATTCCTTCTATATCTGGATAAGATATCCGTCTACAGTATCACTGATGTGAAATCAGAACATGTGTCAGGGTATATTACTTCATTAGTTGGCTATGCCCCAAAAACTATTGCAGTAATGGTCTCTATTCTAAAGTGCTTTTTCCGTTATCTTTATATGAATGAAATGATCACTTTTCCGCTGTCAGAAAGTCTTCCTAAAGTACCGAACTGTGTTAGAACGATATTGCCAACTGTTTGGTCAAAAGGAGAAATTGAAAAAATCATAAAGGTAATTGACAGAGGAAATCCAGTAGGCAAACGCAATTATGCAATAATTCTTCTTGTGGCAAGGCTCGGGTTGCGTATTGGGGATGTCCGTAATTTACAGTTATCTAATATTAACTGGAGCACCAACGAGATAACATTTTCCCAAAACAAAACTAATAGCACATTAACACTTCCCCTTCTGAACGAGGTAGGCTGGGCAATAATTGATTATTTAAAGCATGGCCGTCCTGAAACGGAAACAAAAAATATTTTCGTCAATCATATTGCTCCATTTCGGTCTATAGGCCAGTCTAACAACCTGTACAACATGATTATGAAATATATTGTAATGGCAGGGATCCCGGTTATGGGAAAATCCAGGATAGGCATGCACTCGCTACGCCATTCACTTGCTTCGGAACTGATGCAGAATAATGTGGAAATAACCACGATTTCTGAAATACTTGGCCATTCCACTGTGGAAACAACACGGCAATACCTAAGAGTAAACCTATCAGGTCTGCGCCAGTGTGCATTAGATGTAGAGGTGGTGAAAAATGAAATCTAAATCCTTTCAAGGACCGTTTGCACAACAACTCAAAATGCTTCTTGTGGAAAAAAGAGTACTTGGGCTGAAGTATGATGAAGAGGAACGTCTCATGCATGTGTTTGATGATATGAGCTGTTCCCATGAGTGCAGTGTAGGTTTGTCTAAGGAGCTTGTTTTATCTTTTATTAAAAGACAACCACATTGGAGTCAGAGAACCCAAAGCGGTCGTATACACCTGATTCGTCAGGTTGCGAAGTTCCTACGTCGTAATGGCATCCCGGCTTATGTTTGTGACACTGGCAGGGTTGTGAAAATAAATAACCAGTTCAAGCCATATATATTTACAAAAAGACAGATTGCAAATATTTTTTATCAGGCAGATACTATCCCTGACCTGCCACAAAGCAGTAATGCCCCTATTTTCTATCCTGTGATTCTACGGATACTCTATGGATGTGGCCTCCGGATTTCGGAAGCGTTGAACTTAACTGTAAGGGATGTAAATAGAGATGAAGGTCTATTATTCGTTCATAATTCCAAGAATCACAAGGACAGGATTCTCCCTATGGATGAAACACTTGTACGGTATTGCATCGATTATTACAATAAAGTTCATCTATTCCCAGTAGATACTGATTACTTTTTTAAATCTCCAGTATCACATGGGAAATATAACAAAAGCTCAGTTTACCATTACTTTCGCAAGTTATTATGGCAGTGTGGTATTTCACACGGTGGCCGTGGAGGCTCTGGACCACGTCTGCACGATCTAAGACACACTTTCTGCGTGCATAGCCTGCAGCAGTTCCTAAAAAACGGAGTTAATTATAGTGCTGCATTACCCTTACTATCAGCTTACATGGGACATTCAAGCATAGCTGCAACAGGGAAATATCTCAGACTGACAGCAGAAGCTTTTCCTGAAATAACGGAGAAAATGGAGCAACATTTTGGGCATATCATTCCAGAAATGGAGGTGGTTTTATGAAACCTACTGATTTTGCGTATCACCTTAGCAATTATTTGACCAGCTACCTTTCGGGACAAAGAAATCTAAGTACCAATACGATTAAGTCGTATCGCGATACTTTTGTCTTATTGCTGGAATTCATGAAAGAGTGCTACCAGCTGAAACCGGAAAAAGTAAGTATTAAGAAAATTGATAAACCTGTGGTTGAATCATTTTTACAATGGCTTGAAAACACCAGGAACAACAGTATTTCCACCAGAAATCAGAGGCTTGCGGCTATACATGCATTTTTTCGCTACTTACAGGGCGAAAATCCTGATCATCTGTTTCACTGCCAGAAAGTAATCTCTATCCCGTTTAAACGCAATCAAAAAAATACAGTTGACTATCTGACAGAAAAATCTATAAAGAAAGTTCTGGCTATGCCGGATACCACAACAGTAAACGGACGACGGGATCTGACACTTTTAAGCACACTTTATGATACGGGAGCAAGGGTCCAGGAAATAGTTGATTTGAAAGTAAGAGATGTCCGGCTGGAATCTCCTGCAATTGTTTGTCTTACAGGAAAAGGACGGAAGATTCGTCACGTTCCCATCATGAAGCAAACAGAAGCTTTGTTGAGACAGTATTTACAGGAGCAGAAACTGACAGCTCCTAACAAACTGGATCATCCGCTATTTTCCAATCACCAGAAAACCATTTTTACGCGCCAAGGGATTACCTACATTTTGAACAAATATGCCTCTGATGTTTTACCAACGAAGGTCTCTCCTCATATGTTGAGGCATTCGAAGGCCATGCATATGTTGCATGCTGGAATTAACTTGATTTATATTAGGGATTTCCTTGGTCATTCAGAACTCGCTACGACCGAAATTTATGCGAGAGCAAACTCTGAAATGAAGTTGAAGGCACTGGAAAAAATCAAAAATACTGTTATCCCGGAAAATGTACCTAATTGGCAGGAAAATAAGTATCTAATGGATTGGCTATATAAACTTTGTTAATGAAATATTATGTAAAGTAAATGGAAGGTAGATGTGGAATAGCTCTTCTAATACAGGGTCTTTAAATATTTACTTTCCATAATATTTAACTTGTCATAATAAATCTCAGTTGTTTTACTGCTGCTATGACCAAGAAGTTCCTGAATATATCTTAGATCAGTCCCGTTTTCCAATAAATGTGTTGCAAAACTATGACGCAAAGTGTGAACAGTTGCATGTTTGCTTATTTTAGCTATTTTAACTGCATTTTGCATAATATTTTGAACGCTTTTAGCGGAATACTTATCTCCCTTTTGACCCTCGAAAAGATATTTTACCGGATTATAGAATTTAATATATTCTTCTAACAGTACTTCCAGCCTTGGGGAAAGAATTGTATATCTATCTTTTCTTCCTTTTGCCATTTTAACTCGTATTAGTTTTCTATCAAAATCTAAATCATCCATTTTAAGATTAATTACTTCACTTAGGCGAAGTCCGGCAGAGTAGATGACTGTTAGTATTGTTCGGTGTTTTAGATTCTTAAGAGCAAGTAGTATCTTTACAACTTCTTTTTCGCTTAAAACAGTAGGTAGTTTTTTACTTCCCTTTGGCCGTTTGTATAGATATTGCTTCACAGACCTTCTTAGAACCTTTTCATAGTAGAACTTAATTGCATTAATAGCCTGTTTCTGAATAGCTGGAGAAACATTTTTCTTTTCGACAAGGTATGTAATATAGATGTTAACATCTTCGTCAGTTAGGGTGGAGACATCTTTGCTACTATAATAATTTACAAAGTTTTTAAAGGCAGATATATATGCTCTTTTTGTGTTTCTACTATATCTACGTAGGTTTAATTCATTTGAGTATCCGGTTGGGACTGTTTCCCCAGATTGATCTTCTTGAAATTTCAGGGTAACATAATTGTCAAAATATTTGCTTATATCTGTTCTATAATTTGGGATTTCAGGAATTATCCAAACCCGCTGTTCAGGTAGATACTTTCTCCCAGGGATAGCTCTTACCATTTCAACAATAGTTTTATCATAACTAAACTTTATTTCAATGAAATTGTTTTTTATAGTTTTAAACGTTACTGTTTTTTTCATTTATACCACACTTTTAAATAGGTTTTTTTGTCTTAATTCGGCAATATCAATCAGATTGTATGGAAAATACAGCTCAACCACTGCTGGTTCTTTGAGACTATTCATTGCAAACCACAAAAACATACAGCCGAAACATGTTCTGTTAATAAATAGATTGCTCTGTAAAATACTTTACTGTTTCCCATAATAATATGTTCAGTTGCATTACACAAGATAAAGTTTGATTTACTTATTTCGAGTATCTTTACAGCTTCTTAATATCAACTAATCCATAGCTGGTACTTCTTCCTCCGGAAGCTTCTTTATTAAGTATATTTTTATTTAATAAATCCCGGATATCTCTGAGGGCTGTATCGGGTGAGCATTTTGCAATCTTTGCCCATTTGGATGTAGTTAATTTCCCAATAAACCCATCCAGTAATTTATTTAGAAGAAGTATCTGTCTGTTATTCAAGCTTGTTTTTGCATGATTCGTCCAAAACTGATGTTTAGTGAGTACTTTACTAAGTATTTTTTCAGAGGCATTCAAGGCCTTTAACAAGCAGTTAAGAAACCATTGAAGCCAGTTTGTTATATCAAGTGTCCCTTTTTGGGATTTTTCAAGAGCGGTATAGTATCCCTTTCTTTCAACCCGAATTTGAGCAGACATGCTGTAGAAACGTTGTGAAAGTCCATCGGCCCTTGCCAATAACAAATCGGATAAAGCTCTTGCTATCCTTCCATTTCCATCCTCAAAGGGGTGTATCGTTAAAAACCTTAAATGAGCTATTCCAGCTTTTATTACAGGATCAAGATTATCTTCATTGTTGTACCAATTAATAAACAAATCCATTTCTTTCCCCAGTTTAGCTGCATCAGGCGCCTGATAATGGATCTTTTCTTTTCCCATCGCACCTGAAACTATCTGCATTAATCCGGAAGAATCATATCTCCAGTTATCAACTAAAATTTTATACATTCCACTTCTGCCTGTCTGGAATAATGAATGGTGCCAGTCAAATAGTCTTTCTGACGTTAATGGTTTTTTATAGTTCTGAGTTGCATCCAGCATCATATCTACAACTCCATCCACATCTCTATCTGAATGTACAGAATCTGAAATATCGATTCTCAATCGTCTTGCCAGTGAGGATCTTACTTGCTCCGGGAGGGGGTGGTGGAATAGAACCCCAGGGAACCTGCGGAGGTACGGAGCAGGATTTTTTCCCTGGATTAGGGGCTATGGAGCCAGGGGGAGGCTTCCCCCTCCTGTATTTGAAAGTACAGGTAGAGGCTTCCTATTATTGACTTTTAATTCCTGTAAGGGTATAAAAATAGACTATGAATTTAGATGAGTTATATTTAACAGCGAAGCTTGCTAAACTTGACCTTGGTGAGAAGGAAGCGGAAAAACTTGCAGTTGAAGTCAGCCGTATGCTGGAGTATTTTTCTATTATGGAGAAGGTTAGTGTTGATGGTCTGGATGCAACTGTACAGACTCTGGGTCAGGAGAATATCACCCGGCAGGATATTGTCAGCTCTGTTGATGTTACTGAAAAACTGATTTCAAATGCCCCTGAATCTGAGGGTCGTTTTATTATAATTCCAAACGTACTTTAAGGATTTATCATGCAGGCTAAGGCCAATAAAAGAAGTAATGGATGGGAAAGTGTTCTGTCGGAATCGAGAGAATCCTGGCTTAAATATGTAGAGGACTGGGAAGAGAAAATCGGAAGTTTTATTGAATTCGATATTGACCGTGTCCCTGCTGCAGTAAAAGAAGATGCCTCAAACAAGGAAGGCGTGTTGGCAGGGATACCTTTTGGTGTAAAGGATAACTTTGCTGTTGAGTCTTTTAATATTACCTGCGGTTCTAAAATTCTTGAAGATGTGGCCTCTCCTTATACTGCGACCTCTGTAAAAAAATTGCAGAATTCAGGTGCTGTGGTTGTTGGAAAGACTAACCTGGATGCTTTTGGTATGGGCTCATCTACGGATAATTCGGCTGTTAAAGTTACAAATAATCCATGGGACATGTCGCGTGTTGCGGGTGGTTCCAGCGGCGGCAGTGCTGCTGCAGTAGCTGCAGGCATAGTGCCTTTTGCCCTTGGTTCTGATACCGGCGGATCTGTACGGCAGCCTGCTTCTTTTTGCGGTGTCTATGGGCTTAAACCTACTTATGGTGTTGTCTCCAGATATGGCCTTACAGCCTATGCATCATCTCTTGATGTAGTTGGTGTTATGTCCCGGACAGTACAAATGGCAAAAACTGTTTTTGATACAATGAAGGGTCAGGATCTTAAGGACAATACTTCTGTTAAACATCCCGGGAGCAGCAATAGTGGTGATGTTAAAAAGATTGGTGTTTTGAAAATTACTGACGGTTCTTTAAGTGAAGATGTGGAAAAATCTTTCTTAATAAGCAGGGAGCGTCTTGAAAAGCTGGGTTATGAAACTGTAGATATAGAGCTTAGCTCGTTAGAGTATGTTGTTCCTGTTTACTACACTATTGCTACTGCTGAAGCCAGTGCAAACCTGGCCAGGTTTAACGGTTTAAGGTACGGATACAGATCGAAGAACGGGAATGATCCCGGTGAACTGATGCAGAGTTCCAGAGATGAGGGTTTTGGTGATGAGGTTAAGCTTCGTATTCTTCTTGGTACTTATGTCCTGCGGTCCGGATTTCAGGACCAGTACTATCATAAGGCACAGAAAATAAGAACAGCTATCCGAAATGAGTTTGATAATATATTTAAATCTGTAGATCTTGTTATGATGCCGGTATTTCCAACTACAGCATTTAAGCATGGTTCTGCGGATCTTGATCAGTTTCAGCAGAAGGTGGCTGACAGATATACCTGTACTGCAAACCTTACAGGACTGCCTGCCCTTGCAGTTCCTTCGAGTGTGGAGAATGGTCTGCCTGTTGGTGTTCAGTTTACTGCTCCTGCTTTTGAAGAGGAGAGACTGTTTAATATAGCAGAGGTTCTTGAGAAGGAATTTCCTTCCCCTCTGCCAGCCGGCACTGAGGATTGGAGTTAGGTTATGGCACAGTCATTTTCAAAAGGGGAATATCAGACTTTTATCGGGCTCGAAATACATATACATCTTCTTACTGAATCCAAGGTTTTCTGCGGATGCAGGAATGTTTTCGGCAGTGAACCTAATACTAATGTCTGCCCTGTTTGTATGGGTTACCCCGGTGTTTTGCCTTCCCTTAATGAGGAGGCTGTAAGGAAAGCATATCAGGTCGCCACTGCTTTGAATTGTCATATAAACAAGAAGGCTGTTTTCGAGAGAAAGAACTATTTCTATCCGGATATGCCGAAGAACTATCAGATAAGTCAGTTTGAATATCCCTTTGGTATTAACGGCGGGTTTGATCTGGAACTGGCAGATGGCAGTACAAGAAGAATAAGGATTCATGATGTTCATCTGGAGGAAGATGCCGGAAAGATGATCCATGAGGGTAGTCAGTCCAAACTCGATTACAACAGGGCGGGAACACCTCTTCTGGAGATTGTAACTGAGCCTGACCTTATTACCGGAGAAGAGGCAGAAGCCTTTGTTCAGCAGTTTCGTCAGATGGTTCGTTACCTTGGTGTAACTGATGGTAACATGGAAGAGGGGAGTCTTCGCTGTGATGCCAATGTTTCCATTAATGATTACGGATGCGGTCTTGGTACAAAGACAGAGGTTAAAAACCTTAACTCATCCCGGTTTGTAAAAAAAGCCCTTGAGTATGAAATTAAGCGTCAAACCCGGGTTGTAAAATCGGGAGATAAGATTATTCAGGAAACAAGACTCTGGGATGAAGGTAAGTCGAGGACCAGTTCTATGCGAACTAAAGAATCATCCAATGATTACAGATATTTCCCGGAACCGGATCTACCTCCTTATTGGCCGGAAGAAAAATATCTGAAAGAAATTAAATCTTCTCTGGTTGAGCTTCCCAGGGAACGAAGAATAAGAATAATAGAAGAGTATGGGCTGAATGAGCAGCAGGCTTTATTTATTACTGCTGAAAAAAGTATGGCAGATTTCTTTGAGAAAACTGTTTCTTTAAAGAAGAATGCAGTTAAGAAAGATTCTGATAAAAAGATGGATAGTGCTTTTCCTGGAACTGTTGCATCCTGGCTTAGTGGGAATGTACAGAAAATATTGAATGATTCAGGCTTGAGTATTGAAAACTCTACTTTAAGTTCCAAACGTTTTCTTTCTGTATTAAATATGATAGAAACTGAGAAGATAAGTGCAGGTATTGGTAAAAAAGTTATTGGAGTTATTTTTGAGAAAAATGCTGAACCGGAAGAGATTGTGAAAGATCTTGGAATGGATCAGATGTCAGATAAAGGGGAATTACAAGGGGTTGTTTCCAAAATTGTAGATGCTAATCCAAAGATTGCCGATGCCATTCGGGATGGTTCGGACAAGCAGATTGGTTTTTTAATGGGACAGGTAATGAAGGCTACGTCAGGTAAGGCTAACCCCGGAATGGCGCGAAACTTAATACGAGAAAAAATTTTTAACCAGGGATAGATAAGTGAAGATAAAAAGAACGCATAATTGCGGTGAAATGAGAAAAGAACATTCAGGTAAAACAGTATCGTTAAACGGGTGGGTAGAGAACTATCGGGACCATGGCGGAGTGACCTTTATTGATTTAACAGATAGATGGGGGCTTACTCAGATAGTTTTTGATCCTACAGTTTCCGGAGAAGCACACAAAATTGCCCAGGGGCTTCGAAGTCAGTATGTAATAGCAATTAGAGGAAAGGTAAGCGCCCGTCCGGAAGGTATGGCTAATACAAAGCTTGATACTGGTGATATAGAGATTTATGTTACGGAACTTGAGGTTTTAAATAAATCAAAAACACCTCCTTTCGATATTCATCATGCAGAAGATGTTAATCAGGAAGCAAGGCTTAAATATAGATTTTTAGATCTTAGGGGACATCAGCTTCAGAAAAATTTGATGTTTAGAAGTAAGGTTACCAATATTATTCGAAGTTATTTTATTAATAATGAGTTTATTGAGGTTGAAACTCCCATTCTTACAAAGGCTACTCCTGAAGGAGCAAGAGATTACCTTGTTCCCAGTCGTGTAAACGAGGGTAAATTTTTTGCACTACCCCAAAGCCCTCAGCTTTTTAAGCAGTCATTGATGATTTCCGGATTTGATAAGTATTTCCAGATTGCAAGGTGTTTTCGTGATGAAGACCTTCGAGCCGACAGACAGCCTGAGTTTACACAGGTAGATGTAGAGATGGCTTTTATTGATCAGGATGATATTATGGGAGTCATTGAGAACCTTTTTAAAGTACTTTTAAAGGAAGTCTTTAATAAGGACCTAAAACTTCCTCTTCCAAGAATGACCTACGACCAGGCCATGCTTGAATATGGTAAGGATGCCCCTGATCTTCGTTTTAGTTTGAAAATTGTTGAACTTAGCGATGTTTTTAAAGATTCCGGCTTTGGTGTTTTTGCCAATGCAATTGCTGACGGTGGTTTTGTAAGGGCTATCAATATAAAGAATGGAATAGCATCTCTATCCAGAAAAGATCTGGATGAAATGACCCCTTTTGTTAAGACTTTTAGAGCAAAAGGTGCTGCATGGATTAAGGTTAACGAAGATGGCCCTCAGTCTCCAATTGTTAAATTCTTTAAAGAAGGTGAAGTTGATGCTCTGTATAAAAAGATGGGCGCAGAGACGGGTGATGTTCTTGTATTTATTGCTGATAAAGAATCGGTTGTATGTCAGAGTCTTGGTGCCTTAAGACTTAATTTTGCTAAGAAGCTTAATTTAATAGATGAAAATGAACTTAACCTGTCATGGGTAGTGGATTTTCCAATGTTTGATAAAGATAGCGAAGGAAACCCCACTCCAACTCACCATCCTTTTACTGCTCCGAAACCGGAAGATGAGGATAAGCTTGACAGTGATGTGTTTGCAGCAAAATCAAACGCCTATGATATTATTCTTAATGGTACAGAGGCTGGTGGTGGCAGTATAAGAATTCATGATAACGTAATGCAGCAGAAAATATTCAGTCTTCTCGGGATTGACGAGGAGGAGGCCAAAGAGAAGTTCGGTTTTCTTCTTGATGCCCTGCAGTACGGTGCTCCTCCCCATGGAGGTCTTGCCCTCGGTCTGGACAGGATCCTAATGCACTTTCTGAAGACTGAGTCTATTAGGGATGTGATTGCATTTCCTAAGACACAGAAGGCTACATGTCTTATGACTGACGCTCCAGGTTTGGTGAGTGATGTTCAGCTTGAAGAGCTCTTTATTGAGTCTACAGCAGAGCTTGATGACTAATATTATTCATTCTTTGTTGTCTGATTATTCGATCATAAATGCTGCGAAATATGCTATATGAACTCTGTTGATTTAATGAAGATTGCCCCAGCAGCTATTCGGCTACTGGGGATGTTTGCTATTCTCGATATATATTTCACAAAGAAACAAAACGCTTTTTTGATTACCGTTGTCATTGGATGGTTTTTCTATGCAGTCGCACCAATAACATCAGTTTTACCAGGTAATATAACCGGACTTTCTTTTCTAAATGGTATTTTTGGATTAACAGGTGTATTTTTAATATTTGCTGGAATTATTTCCTATTTCATAGATATAAAAACCAAACAGATCTTTTATGGTGCAGCTTTTATTGTATCAGTCTTATTAGCACTGTTATTTAGTGGGGTTTCAGTAAGTAGTTTTAATGATATTATAATTTCAGGACAATTACTAATCTTATTAATCAGCTCAATCTATGGTATTATCCGCTGGAAGAAGTATAGCGTAATTGCTTCTACAGGGACTCTCTGGCTAATTAGTATTCTGATCCTTGCTATATTGTTATGTGTTTTTTATCTATTATCTCCACAAAATAATCAACTGGTTGTATTAACTATTTCCCATTTGATTGTATCATTATTGACGATAATCTACTTTTTGAACATGGAATACAATATTGCACATTCTAAGACTAAGGAACATGAGGAAAGGCTCAACGCTATATTGAATTCTTCCCCCAATGCAATAGTCCAAACAAAAATAACAGGCGAGATAACATCATGTAATTCTGCAGCAATAGATATGTACAGATGCTCCTCGGAGAAGAACATTCTTGGAAAGAATGTTATCGATTTTTTTATTCCCACTGATGAATCTTATCTGGAGGAGTACAGGGAGAAACTTCTTGAAGAGGGTGTCGTTAGAGATATTGCATTTACAGGGCTTGATTTTACAGGAAGAGAGTTTCCTGTAAAAATTTCGACAGGAGTAATAAAAAATCTTTCTAACGAAGCGGTGAATCTGGTCACAATTACCAGAGATATTACCAGTGAAATAGCTGCAGAAAAAAAATTACAGTATTCGTTAGAAGAGAAGGATATTCTTTTAGCAGAAATAAACAGCCGTGTAAAGAATAATTTGACTCTTATTTCCTCCTTGCTGGGACTGCAATTGACAGATAATGATAATTCTAAGATTGAAGATATAATAATAAAAAGTCAGCAAAGAATTCATTCTATGGCTTTAATACATGAGAAACTGTTTGAAAGCAGGAATTTCAACGATATGGATATTGAAGGATATCTTGAGAGACTTATCGAATACCTTGTCGACGGTTATCGATATGTTGGTAGTGAAATGGGATATGTTCTTGATATTGATAGAATTAGTTTAAAAATGGACAGTCTTATACCATTAGGTTTAATTTTTAATGAGATTATTACAAACTCACTGATTCATGGTTTTATAGATACTGAAGCTCCTTTTATCTGGATTAGAATGAAGATGGAGAATACAGAAACAGTTTCACTTTCTGTTAGTGATAATGGCTGCGGTATACAGAATAAAGATGTTTTACAGAAAAAAGAAACTCTGGGTATTATGATAATCGAATCCCTTACAGATCAACTTCATGGAACATGCGAGGTTGATGGAACATCCGGAACAAGCTGGGAACTCTTGTTCTCTGGTAAGGTTTGTAACTAAGGCAAAGGCAGAAAATATTAATTTTGACTTTGCTGAGTTTTGAAAAAATGATAGTATGTCGGAATTACAAGTCTGTTTAATATAGTAGATAATGAGGTTTTTATGACAGATATATTACTGATAACTTTAATTTTTTTAGCTGTGGTAAATTTAATTTTGGTTATTTTTAAGAAAGCAAGAGTTGATGTCAGACCTCAATTGAAGGATCTGGAATCGGCTGTAAGTAAGTTTGATGCAGTGCTTGATAAAAGTGGAAAGGATATTAGAGAAGAGTTCCGATTGAACCGGGAAGAAAATGGTCGTCAATCTTATAATAGCAGACAGGAACTTGCAAAGTCACTTGGTTCCTTTGAAGAGAAGTTTAAATCTAATACAGCAGATTTTAGTAAACAGCAGTCTGAGATTAATAGACAGTCTATCGAGAGAATTAAAGAAGTAAAGGATTCTATAGAAAAGCATTTAAGAGATATCAGAGACGATAATAATAAACAGATTACTGAGATGCGAAAAACTGTAGATGAAAAACTGCAGTCCACTTTGGAAAAGAGAATAGGGGAATCCTTTAAACAGGTGAGTGACAGGCTTGAGCTGGTTCATAAAGGCCTGGGTGAGATGCAGACTATAGCCACTGGTGTTGGAGACTTAAAAAAGGTGTTGTCAAATGTTAAGACAAGAGGTGTTTTAGGTGAATATCAGCTTGGTAATATTTTAGAGGAAATTTTAGCTCCCGGACAGTATGGAAAAAATGTAGCAACGAAGAAAGGGAGTCAGGCTAATGTTGAATATGCTGTAAAACTGCCTGGACAGGATGATGATGGAGAAGTATGGCTGCCCATTGATTCAAAGTTTCCCATAGAGAGTTATAATAGACTTCTTGATGCATACGAAAGTGGAGATAAAACCAGGATTGATATGTCTCAAAAAGAACTTACCAGGATTGTAGAGAGTTTTGCAAAAGATATTCACAACAAGTACATTGATCCTCCCCATACTACGGATTTCGCAATTATGTTTTTACCCGTTGAGAGTCTGTATGGAGAAGTATTAAGACATTCCGGTTTGTTTGAAACTCTGCAGAGAAAATATAAAATTACAGTAACCGGCCCTACAACCTTATCTGCTCTGCTAAACAGTTTACAGATGGGATTTCGAACTCTTGCTGTGCAGAAAAAAAGCAGTGAAGTCTGGAAAGTACTTGAAGCCGTTAAAACCGAGTTTGGTAAATTTGAGGAACAGCTTGATAATGTTTACAGTCATCTTCACAAAGCGAGTAACTCCCTTGATGTTCTTAAAA